>JAKBCG010000013.1 GCA_021808035.1 Pseudomonadota bacterium | reverse complement strand
GACGGGCGTCACTACGCGCCGCCGATCGTCGACGGGGTCGCGAAGCGCCTGCGCGAATCGCTGCTCGCGATTCAGGAGCGGCGCGCGCCGGACCCGTTCGGATGGACGAAAGAGATCGCCGCCCCGTAGGATCCCGGAGGACCCATGACCGACCAGACTCGAGCGATCGTGATCCACGAGGCCGGCGGACCGGAGAAGCTCGTCTGGGAGGCCGTGCCGGTCGGCGCGCCGGGCCCGGGTGAGATCCGGGTCCGCCATACCGCGATCGGCGTGAATTTCCACGATACCTACGTGCGCTCCGGGCTCTACCAGACGCTCCGGCTGCCGGGGATCCCGGGGATCGAAGCGGCCGGGGTCGTCGAACGACTCGGCGACGGCGTCACGGGACTCGCGATCGGCGACCGGATCACCTACATCGACGCGACCTACGGGGCGTACTCCGAGGCGCGCGTGCTGCCTGCGCGGCTCGCGGTGCGACTGCCGCCGGGCGTCGCCGACGACGTCGCGGCGAGCCTGACGATCAAGGGTTTCACCGCCTCGATGCTGCTGCGATCGGTGCATCGCGTGCACGCCGGGGAGACCGTGTTGATCCACGCGGCCGCGGGCGGCGTCGGCCAGCCGCTGGTCCGCTGGGCGAAGCATCTCGGCGCGACCGTGATCGCGACCGCGGGCTCGGCCGAGAAGCTCGCGATCGCGCGCGACTGCGGGGCGGATCAGCTGATCAATTATCGCGAGGAGAACTTCGTCGAGCGCGTCGCCCAACTGACCGGGGGCCGCGGCGTCGACGTCGCGTACGACTCGGTCGGCGCCGCGACGTTCCTGGGATCGCTCCAATGCCTCGCGTACCAGGGACTGCTCGTGAACTTCGGCCAATCCTCGGGTCCGGTCGCGCCGTTCAGCCCGTCGCTGCTCGCGAACCGCTCGAACGGCGTGGTGCGTCCGATGGTGTTCCACTACATTCGCGAACGCGCCGCGCTCGACGCGATGGCCGCGGAGGTGTTCGGCGCGATCGAACGCGGCATCCTGCGCGCGCCGACGATCACGCGCATACCCCTGGCGCGCGCGGCGGAGGCGCACGCCCTGCTCGAGTCTCGGCGCTCCGCCGGACCGATCGTGCTCCTGCCCTGAGCCGACCCCGGCCCGGGCCCCTGCAACCGCCCCGATCGAGGAGATCGAATCATGAAAGCCACCCGCAAGGTCGTTCTCGCCGCGTTCGCGCTGCTCTGCGCCGCATCGGTACGCGCGACCGAAGTCACGGTCGTTCGCAACGTGCGGGGTCCCGAGGGTCCGCTGTACGTCGACGGCAACCTCTACTACGTCGGCTGGGTCTCGAACACGCTGTCACGATGGAACGGGCACGAGAGCACCGTGCTGAACCATATCCCCGGCTGCAACCAAAACGGTCTCGCGCTCACGAAGCAGCACACCTTCCTGCTCGCGTGCACCGCCGAACGGGGCGCGATCCTCGAGGTCGACATGAACGGCAAGATCTTGCGGCGCTGGGACGCGGACGACAAGGGACGCAAGTTCATCGGCGGGATCAACGACTTGATGGTCACCGCGAACGGCGGCGCGTACGCGACGGTGTTCGGCACGTACAAGGCCGTTCCCGCGGGCGTGACCGGCAAGATCCTCTATCTCGCGCCCGGCGCCCGGCAGTGGGTCCAGGTCGCGACCGACCTGGACTACGCGAACGGGATCGGCATATCGCCCGACCAGAAGACGCTCTACGTCGACGAAACCGTCGGCGACTGCATCCTGAAGTTCACCGTGAATCCCGACGGCACGCTCAGCCACCGCGCGAACTTCGCGCTGCTCTACGTCCTGGTGCCGAACAAGGTCAACGCCTGGTGGATCGGACCGGACAGCATGAAGGTCGGCCGGCACGGCAACCTGTACGTCGCCCAATGGATGGGCGGCAAGGTCCTGAAGATCTCCCCGGGCGGCAAGCTCCTGCATGTCTTCGACATCGCCGCGGGTGACGGCACCACGAATGTCGCGTTCGGGCCCGGCGAGAAGGACCTGTACGTGACGGTGGTGAAGGATCCGAACGATCCGCTCGCGAGGGGCAGCATCGTGCGGATCCCGAACGTTCGCTGAAGCCCTATAATGTCGCCGGCACGCCCGCAGGGGCACACGATCGGACTCGGGAGCATCGCCATGCGACAGCGCGGATGGGCAGGGACTCGGTTGGCGGTCGCGATCCTCGTCGTCGGCGGACTGTTGGCGGCGCAGGGCGCATCGAGTGCGGCGACGGGCGCGTCGAGCGGCGCGCCCGGTGCGCCGTCGCACATCGTCGCGATTCCCGGCGGCGCCCACGGGATCGGTTTCGATGACATGGGCTACGTCCCCGAGCTCCACCGTATCGTCGTCCCGGCGGGACAGACCGGGGCGCTCGCGCTGATCGATCCGCAGTCGCTCGCCCTGACCCTGATTCCGGGAATCAGCACGCCGCGGCGCACCGCCCGGGGCCACGGTGAGGGCACGACCTCCGCCACATACGCCCACGGTTTCCTGTTCGCGAGCGACCGGGACACCCATCAGGTCGTGATCGTCGATCCGCGCGGACATGCGGTGCTCGGTCGCGTTCCGTTGAGCGGCGGTCCGGACTACCTTCGCTACGATCCGATCGCGCGCGAACTCTGGGTCACCGAGCCCGGCGCCCGGCAGATCGAGATCTTCGGCGTCGACTTCTCACCCCGTCCGACGTTGCGGCGCGTCGCGACGATCCCGGTCCCGGGCGGCCCCGAGTCGCTGATCATCGACGCCAAACGCGGGATCGCGTACACGAATCTCTGGAAACGCGACACGCTCGTGATCGGCGTGGCGGACCGACGCATCGAGGCGCGCTGGCCCGACGGATGCGAGGGGCCGCGCGGACTCGCGTGGGATCCGCAGTCGCGCTTCCTGTTCGTCGGTTGCGCCGAAGGAAAGGTCAGCGTGCTCGATGCCGGTCATGGAGGGCGGGTGCTCGGAACGGCCACGACCGGCCGCGGCGTCGACATCATCGCGTACGACGCGTCGCGGCACCGGGTGTATGCGCCCGGCGCGCGCAGCGCCACGATGACCACGCTGCACGTCGATCCGCAGGGGCACCCGACGCTCGAGGCGGTCCATCGCACCGCTCACGGCGCGCATTGCGTCGCCGTCGCCCCGACCGGACGGGCATTCGTGTGCGATCCGCGGCACGGGCGCGTATTGGTCTTCGATTGAGCCCGACCCCGATCGGCGCGAGCCGTCGATGAACGAAGCGCTTCTCAGGGCCGGCACCTTCACGGGGCTCGTCGCGATCCTCGCGATCGCCGAGTGGCGCTGGCCGCGGAACCCGGCGGCCCCCGATCGCCGCCGTCGCTGGCCGGTGAACTTCGTGCTCGGCGCGGCCAACGTCGTCGCGGTCCGCCTGCTGATGCCCTGGGTCGCGGTCGATGCGGCGCGCTGGAGCGCGATGCATCACACGGGCCTTTTGCAATTCCTGGGCGCTTCACCGGCGCTCGGCGCGGCGTGCGGCTTCGTGGTCCTGGATCTCGCCGTCTATGCGCAGCACCTGGTGTCGCACCGAGTTCCGGTGTTGTGGCGGCTCCACCGGCTGCACCATACCGATCTCGCGCTCGACGTGAGTTCAGCGGTGCGGTTCCACCCGCTCGAGATCCTGCTCTCGATGGCGTTCAAGATCGGCGTCGTGCTGCTGCTCGGCGTCTCTCTGCCCGCCGTGATCGCGTTCGAAACCGCATTGAGCGCGTTCGCGCTGTTCACCCATGCGAACCTCGCGTTCCCCGTCGCGGTGGACGACGCGTTGCGCGCACTGTTCGTCACCCCGGACATGCACAAGATCCACCATTCGGTGGAACGTACCGAGCACGACCGCAATTTCGGCTTCCAGTTCTCCGTCTGGGACCGCCTGTTCGGCACGTACCTCGCGCGCGCTTCACAGCCGCCCGCGCGGATCCGGCTCGGACTGCGCGAGTTCCGTTCGCCGGCCGAGCAACGCTTGCCGGCGCTGCTGATCCAACCCCTGCGCTGAACCCGGACGGCCCCGGCAACCCCGCAGACCTCGATCCCACGGAGACCGCCGTCAGATGCTCGACAGCCAGGCGCGCCGTTTCGTCGAACCGATGTTCCGTCATGCCGCGCTCGCGCTGCGACGACTGGGGGTCTCCGCGAACGCGGTCTCGTCGACCGCGCTGCTGGTCGGGCTCGGCGCCGCGGCCGGTGTCGCACGCGGCCACCCCGGTGTGGCGATCGTCCTGCTGTGGGTCTCGGGCACGCTCGACGCGGTCGACGGCACGCTCGCGCGCCTGACCGCGAGCACGCCGATCGGTGCGATCCTCGACATCACCTTCGATCGGGTCGTCGAGACCACGGTGATCGCGGCGCTCGCGTGGCGGCACCCCGCGCTGCGGTTCGAACTGCTGCTGCTCGTGGGCGCGATCGCGATCGCGATGTCCCTGTTCCTGTCGATCGCGGCCGCGGTGCTCAACCGGTCGGTGAAATCGTTCCATTACGCGCCCGGTCTCGGCGAACGCACCGAGGCGTTCCTGTGTCTCACCGCGATGATCGCGGATCAGCGCCGGCTCGCATGGTGGACCGCGCTGTTCATCGCGGTGATCGTGATCACGATGGCACAGCGCCTGCGCCACGCCGTCCGACTGCTCGCCCGGTGAGCGCCCGGCGTCCCGGCGTCCGCGGACGCGGTCAGTCCGGCCCCGACGCGTCGGCCGCGGCACTCCAGAACGCGACCTCCGCGGCGACCCCGTTGGCGGGATCGGCGCAAAACGCGGGACGGTCCTCATAGAGCCGGCAGCCGCCGTCGCGGATCGCCGCGAACTGGTCGCCGACACGCAGGCATTCCTTGAGATCGTGCGTGACGAAGATCGCGGTGATCCCCCGGCTTCGGGCGACCTGCCGGAACAGCGCCTGCATCGCGAGACGGGTCGCCGGATCGAGGCTCGCGAACGGCTCGTCGAGCAGCAGGACCGCGGGCTCCACCGCGAGCGCACGACCGAATGCGACCCGCTGGCGCTCGCCGCCGGAGAGCGTCAACGGATCGCGCCGCTCGAGGCCCTGCAGGCCGAGCGCCTCGATCAGGGGATCGACCATCGCGGCGACCCGGGCGGCGTCGCGGGAGCGAAGCCGCAGGCCGAACGCGAGGTTCGCGCGCACGTCGAGGTGCGGGAAGAGCAGCGGCTCCTGGTTGAGGTAGACGATGCCACGGCGATGCGCCGGCAGCCGGTCGACCCGCCGGCGGTCGACTTCGATGCATCCCGCCGCGGCGTCGCCGAGCCCCGCGAGCACGCGCAACAGGCTCGTCTTGCCGCTGCCGGACGCTCCGATCACCGCGAGGGTCGAGCGGTGGCCGACCGTGAATTCGACGTCGCGCAGGATCGTCCGACCGCCGAGCCTCACCGCGAGGCCGGTCACGCGCAATCCCTGGGGTGACACAGGGCCCGTCATCTCAAAGGTCCCATTCGCCCGCGAATGTTGGAGGTCGCCGTTGCGCCCGCACGGCCAGCGCGATCACCGGTGGCAGCAACAGGATCAACCCGCTCGCGGCGGCCAGGCGCAGATCGCCGGCGAGCAGGAATTGGTACAGACTCGTGGTCAAGGTCGCCACGCGTCCTTCGCCGATCAGCAGCACCAGCGCGTAATCGAACCACGAGATCAGAAAGGTCTGCACCAGGCACAGGACCACCAGCGGTCGAGCGATCGGCAGGAGCACGCGGATCCACGCTTGTCGGGGCGTGGCGCCGAGCGTCGCCGCGCCGTCCAGATAGGCTCGGGTTCGCGCGTTCCACAGCCCGCAGAACAGGATCACCGCATACGCGTACGCGAGAATGCCTTGCGCGAGCGCGACACCGACCATGTGTCCCGCGAGTCCCGCGCGCAGGAACGAGTACTCGAGGCCGACCCCGAGCACCACCGGCGACAACGCGAACGGCAGGTGCAACAGCCAGCGGAGCGCCACGCCGGACCGCGCCTCGACGGCGCTGCGGCTCGTGACGAAGCCGAGGCTGGTCGCGACGAGCGCAACCGCGCCCGCGATGCCGAGCGAACGCAGCGCGGCCGCGCCCAGCCCTCCGGTCGCGGCGAGACCGGTCCAGGCCGATGCCTGCCAACGCTCCGGCAGCGGCGCGGGCCAAGGCCACCGCCAGGCGAACGACCAGCCGAGCAGCAACGCCACCGGCGCGAGAAATGCCGCCCAGAGGGCGATGCCCGCCGCCCGGCGCATCAGGCGCCCTCCGATCGGGCCGCGCGGGGGCGCGCCCGCAGCACGATGGCCGAGCACGCCGCGACCACGAGGGTGTAGAGCAACGCGACCGCGTAGGCCTGCGGGCGGGTCGACAGGTCGAATTGACCGAACAGTTGCACGACCCGGATCGACAGCATCGTCGGGTAGGATGCGCCGACGAGCAGCGGAATCTCGAACGCGCCGCTGAGCGCGAGAAAGTAGACGCCGAGCGTCGGCGCCGCCGCTCGCAGCACCAGGGGCGTCCCGACGCGCCGCCACGCACCGACTGGTGACGCGCCGAGCGTCCGGGCGGCCTCGACGAGCTCCCCGACCCGGTGCAGCCGCGCCAGTCGGCCGAACAACACGACCAGGAACGGCAGCACCAAGGCGGTCTGGGTGACGATGATCCCGAGGCCGTCGCGCGAGTAGAGCGGCGATGGAAACTCGGCCGGCCGACGGATCCAGCCGAGCGCGTAGGCCCAGCGCGCGAGTTCACCCGCGTTGCCGAGCCAGAGCACCGCGGTCAGACCCGCGACCATCGGCGGCACCGCGATCGGCAGGAACCACGGCGTGACGCCCACGGCCTCGCCCGCCATCGCTGCGGCCGGGCGCAAAGCGAGCACGAGCAGCGCGCCGACGATCGACGCGCCGAGACTCGCGGCGCCGACCCAGAGGGAGAATCCCAGGCTGATCCAGGTCACGCGATCGCGGAGCACCGCGGCCCATGCCGTGAAACTCAGGCCGTGGGCGAGCAGTCCCGCAAGCCCGAGGCTGTAGGCGGCCATGAACGAGACGCCGAGGAGCATTGGACCCCCGACGAGCGCCCAGACCACCACGGCGCTGGTGCTCCCGGCACGACCGCCGCGCCCGCGGCGCAGCCATCGCGGGCCCTCAGTGCTCGAGCACATCGCGGCGGAAGTCCCTCGACAACGCGATCATCAGCGACGCGGAGGGCTCAGGTCGCGCGAACGCCTGCAGCGCGGCTCGCGACGGCGCGTGCGTGCGCCGCGCGGCCGCGGCGAACCGTGCCCGCCACCGCGGCGGCAGCCGTCCGACGTCGAGCACGGTGCCGTCACCCCAGACCGCGGGGTCGAGCTTGCGCCATTGCGCCCACGGCGAGATCAGCTCGTTGATCACCACCATCGCCGCGGCAACGTGGGCCGAGCGGGCGACGATTCCAAGGTAGTGACTGTTCTGGATCATTCCGCTACGCAGAGAGAACCCCTCCGCCGTCGGCGGGAAAGCGCCCGTCGCGACCCGGTGATCGACCTCGCCGTCGGTGAAGCTCATCGTGAAATCGACTTCGCCATCGGCAAACAGCTGGTCGAGCTGCGCGGTGCTCCGCGGAAACGTCGCGCCATGCCGCCACAGGTCCGGGCGCACCGACCGGATCCATGCGAACACCGCATCCCGCAGGCGAAGGTAGCGCGCCTCGTCGAACGGACCCTGTAATTGTGCCGGATTCGCCGCGAACGCGTACATCAGCGACTTCAGGAAACTGAGGCCGGTGAAGCTCGTGTCGAACGTGAACCGGCCGGGATGGCGATGGATCCACGCGGCGAGGCTCGCCGGGTCCGTCGGCGGCCGCGGCACCCGCCGCGAGTCGGTGATCATCAGCAACTGCGCATTGCCCCAGGGGCACTCGTAACCCGCGATCGGTTGCTGGAAATCCCGCGAGATATAGGGGTTGCGCCAGTCGATGAAGCGCGCGTTCGGCAGGCGCGCGGTGAACGGTCCGAACAGCGCATGGATCTCGCGCAGCTGGTAGAACGTTTCGCCGTTGATCCACACGATGTCGTACCCGCTCGGGCGCCGGTGCGCCTCGATCTCGGTCATCAGCGCACTGACGATCTGCTCGCCCTGGGCCGGGACGAAGCGCAATCGGATGTCGCGCGAACGTTGCAGCGCCGGCGCGATCACGCGCTGCAGGTAGGCATTCACCGCCGGATCCCCGCGCCACATCGCGATCGTCACGGTCTGGCCGCGGGCGGCCGCGACGATGCCCGCCCAGGACGCGGGCAACGGCGGCGACGGTGCGTTCACCGGGCGCGTGCGCGTGCAAGCGCCGAGCGTCGCGCACGCGAGGATCGCCGCGGCGATCGCGACGCCGCGCGCGCGCCGCGGCGGGCGCCGGATCAAGCGCGCCGCCGCCATGCGTGATAACGCTGCATCATGCGCAGGACCCGCTCGGGCGCGTGAGCCTTGCGCCAGACACCGGCGGCGTACTTGTTCGCCTCCGACCAGGTCGGGTATGGGTGGATCGTCCGCAGGATCCGGCCGAGCCCGAGTCCCTCGCGCATCGCGAGCGTGAATTCGGCGAGCCACTCGCCGGCCCCCCGTCCGACGATGGTCACGCCGAGTATCCGGTCCTTGCCGGGCACGGTCAGCACGCGGACGAAGCCGGTCGCCTGTCGTTCCGCGATCGCCCGGTCGAGGTCCGCCAGATCGTACACGGTGAGCTCGTAGGGGACACCCGCCTGCCGTGCGCTCGCCTCGTTGTGGCCGACCCGGGCCACCTCCGGATCGACGAAGGTCACCGCGGGCATCACCGCATAGTCCACCCGGAAACGTCGCACGCCGCCGAACAGCGCATTCACCGCCGCATACCAGGCTTGATGAGCCGCCGCGTGCGTGAATTGATGAGGCCCGGCGACGTCGCCGCAGGCGTAGATGTTCGGATGCAAGGTGGCGAGGTACTCATCGGTCTCGATCGTCGGCGCCGAGGTGATCCCGAGGGCCTCGAGACCGAATCCGCTCGTGCGAGGCCGCCGGCCGAGCGCGATCAACAACTGATCGTACGGCAGGCGCACCTCTCCGCCCGGCCCCGCCACCACGAGCGCCCGGCCCGTGGCGCTGCGCTCGATCCGGACCGGCCGACTGCCGGTGCGCACGTCGACCCCGTCGGCCTCGAGCCGGGCACGGACGAAGTCCCCGACCACCGGATCCTCGCGGCTGAGCACGTGGGTTCCCCGCTGCAGCAGCGTGACGCGAGACCCGAGGCGGGCGAACGCCTGGGCGAGTTCGCAACCGACCGGACCCGCGCCCAGCACGACGAGTCGTGGCGGCAGGGACTGCAGCGACCAGAGCGACTCCGACGTGAGGTAATCGTCGGGCCCGAGACCCGGCAGATCCGGCACGACCGGTTCGGCGCCGGTCGCGACGATGATCGCGCGGGTCGTGATCATCTGCCCGTCGACCTCGACGACCCACGGCGACCGGATCGTCGCACGACCGCGGCGGACGTCGACGCCGAGTTCGCGGTAGCGTTCGACCGAGTCGTGCGGCGCGACCTGCGAAATCGCCTCGTGCACGCCGCTCATCACCGCTCGAAAATCGACCCGCGGGTCCCCGCAGTCGACCCCGGCCGCCGCTCCCGCCCGCGCGGTCGCGACGACCCGTGCGGCGTGAATCAGCGCCTTCGAGGGAACGCAGCCGGTGTTCAGGCAATCCCCGCCCATGCGCCGCCCTTCGATCAACGTGACCTTCGCGCGCACCGCCGCGGCGATGTACGCGCTCACCAGCCCGGCCGAACCCGCACCGATCACGACCAGATTGCGGTCGAACCGCTTCGGGCGCGGCCACGGTCCCTGCGACCGGCGCGCCTTCAGGCGGCCGGCGAGATGACGAGCGACCCACGGGAAGACGCCGAGCAACGCGAGCGATCCGGCCACGGCGGGCGAGACGATCCCGTGGAGTCCGTCGAGACTCGCGAGCCGGGTACCGGCGTTCACGTAGAGCAGGGTTGCGGGGAACATCCCCACCTGGCTCACCCAATAAAACGTGCCGGGGGCCATCGTGGTCAGGCCCATCGCGAGGTTCACCGCGAAGAACGGGATCACCGGCACCATCCGCAGGCCGAACAGGTACACCCCACCTTCCCGCGCGAGCCCCCGATCGATCGCCTGCAAGTGCGCTCCGAATCGCCGAGCGGCGGCGTCTCGAAACACATGCCGTGCGGCCAGGAACGCGAGCAGCGCCCCGAGACTCGACGCAAAGGACACGATCACGGTGCCTTCGAGGACACCGAACACCGCGCCGGCGAGCAGCGTCAACGCCGTCGCGATCGGCAGCGACGCCGCCGCGGCAAGCACGTAGGCGGCGAAGAAGCCGAGCGCCAGCAGGACCGGGTGCGCGGCCTGCAGTCCACCGAGGGTGCGCAAATGCGAACGGACCTCGCCGAGCGCGCCGGAGCCGTGCAAGCCGATGCGCATGGACACGAGCAGCGCGCCGACAATGATCGCCAGCAGAAGCACTTTGCCGAACGTGGACTTCGAGATCATCGGTGGTTCCAATCCCGCCCGTGGACGCGCCGCGAACCACGGCTGCTTTCTAGAGAGGCCGCGCAGACGTCAAAGGATTCGCGGCCTCACCCACGATGCCTGCTCCGCCGGAAAACCGGCTCGACACCTCAACCCGGCGGATCGTTGCGCTCGAGGAAATTCACGATCGCCTCGAGCATCTTCTCACGGGTCGCACTGTGCGAGAGCCAGTGATCCTCGTGCGGCAGGCTGATCAGCTGCGCCGGCTTGCCGGCGTGCCGCAGGGTCGGGTCCGTCGGCCCCGACACGCCAACGAGTGTACCGAGCGGACGGTGTGCCGCCTAGCCGCTGTGCGCGGCGGCACGCCGAGCGCTCCCCGCGCCTCCCTCGCGGAACGAATCGACTCAGAAGTCGACCGCGATCGTCCCGAAGAACGCAGCCGGCTCTTCGTAGATCGCCCGCACGAACGGCGTCCCCGCGTAGGTCGTGTCGCCGTAACCGAACGTGTAGTAATGCCGGTTCAACACGTTGTCGACGTGCAACGCGAGCTTCAGATCCTTGAGCATGCCCCAATGCAGCGGCAAGGTGTCGCGAACGGTGAAGTTCATCACCGCGTAACTCGGGATCGTCTCCGCGCCCGGGATCCCCGCGTTGTATTCATAGACGTACTGCGATCCGGCATAGTGTTCGCTGAGATCGGCGCGCCAGGTCCGCCACTTCCAGCCGACGCCGAGGTTGCCCAAGGTCTTCGGGACCCCGGCGAGCGCCTGTCCCGCGGACACCTTCTGGCCGGCGATTGCCGAGGTGCCGGCCGCGTTCGCGACGGCGAAGCTCGAGGTGAAGAAGGCCTTGTTCTGCGCGAAGTTGCCGAACACGCTGAAGTCGCCGAGGGACGTCTGGAAGGCGTAGCGCAGGTCGAGTTCGACGCCTTCGTAGCGTGACGAACCGCCGTTCGAGGTGCTGGACAGCTGTGTCGCAGGATCGGTCACCTGGATGAACGTGTTCGAGAAGTTTTCGCGATAGACGTTCAGCGCCGCGACGAGGCCGTTCGTCGAGTATCGTGCGCCAATCTCGATGTCGCGCACGTACTCCGGCTTCACGTGCAAGGGGACGATCACGGGCTGCCCGGAGGCGTTGAACTGGCCCACGTTGTTGTAGTAGGCGGCGATGCCCGGGAATTTCGCGGTCTCTCCCCAGGCAGCGTAGAGACTGACGTGCGTCATCGGCTGCCAGTTGAGCCCGACCGTCGGGGACGTGTAGTTCTCCGTATCCGACACCGTTCCACTGACGGGATAGAAGATCCCGAGATTGTCGAAGTCGGACGTTCGCGCGGAGAGATACTTGACCCCGGGGGTCACGTGCAAGGTTCCGCCGAGCAGCGCCACCTCGTCCTGAACGAACGCGGACCCGAGCGTACGTCCGTCGTGCTCGTCCCAGGCGTCGGTCGCATTCGCGCTCCCACCCGTGATCAGCGGCATCGGATAACTTCCGTACCAGAACTCGGCCGAGTGCAAGGTCGTATGCGAGTAGTCGCCGCCGAATTTCACCTGGTTGTCGGGCAGGTTCAGCACGAAGTGCGGCATCACGCCGTACTGGTGCGTCGCATAGAGATAGTTGTGATAGTCGGAGCCCGGACCGCCGGTGTTCGGCAGCGCGTAGGGCTGCGTCGCGCTCTGCGCGAACGCCAGGTTGGTATGGGACACCCGGTCGTAGGCGACGGTGCGCGCGTAGGCCCGGGCATTGAACGACAACCACGAGTTCACGCGCATGCGGTCACCGAGGATGTACGTCCCGCCGTGATCCTGGTTGTAGCTGTAGGTCCAGTCGAGCGGCCATCCGAAACCGTAGCCGTACTGCTGGATCAAGGGCAGCGGCGCGGTGTGCGGCGTGAGACCCTTGTTGGCGTTGTAGATCGCGTACGCGTACACCTCACCGTCTCCGCCGGCGTAGGGCAGCACCCCGCCATAGTAGAGGTTGGTGTTGCGGTTGCCGGAGTTGGCCTGCCAACCGCTGCTGCTGTTGTGATTGAGGCTGATCATGCTGCGCACGCCGGCGAGCTCGCCGGTCTGCGCAGTGACTCCGTAGTACACGGTGTGGAAGCTGCCGCCGCCGGTGCTCACGGTCGCGGACGGCGCGTCGGAGGGCTCGCGGGGTGCGAACGCGATCGTGCCGCCGAGCGAGTTGTACGACGTGACCGCGGGATCGTTGATGCCACGGTAGATGTGCACGCCGCTGATGTCGTTCAGGGTCAGCGGGATGTTGTTGCGCGTGGACGCGGAGTTGGTGGTCCCGCCGTTGAACGGATCGTTGATCGGCACGCCGGCGAACGTCTCCGAGAACTGGCCGCTGCTGAACGCGCGGAACGTGATGTTGGTTCGCACGCCGTTCGCCGCAGGCGTACGAACGTTCACCGAGGGGGTTCGCTCGAGCAGACCCTGCACGTCGAGCATCGGCGAGGCGAATCGAATCGCCGAGGAGCCGATCATCGATTCGCTGTAGGCCGAGGACATCGGGATCTGCGTCAGGGAGAGTTCCCGCGCGATCACCTGGATCTTCGTCAAGGTCGTGTCGCCGCCGCCCGGCGCCGACGGCTGCGCGCCCGCCGATGGTGGTGACTCTTGCGTCGCGACCGGTTGCGCGAACACGCCCATCGGGGCGAGCGCGAGCGCGCCGAGACCGACGAGCGACGCGAACCGAGCGTGGTACCGAGGCGAATTCATGGCGTGATCCTTCATTGACGATGCAACAGTCGGCGCGAGTCCTCGACGCGGCACACGACGGTCGACGACCGCCTCCGGTGGTTCGGGTTCGCGAGGGAGCGCGTACGATACCGACCGAATGTGACAACGCCGTGACGGTCGGCCCCCAGATGCCGCGAACCGGCATCGGCGCGCGCGACCTGCTGCGGTCACGGCCGCCGAGATAGAATCGGCGACCATGGATACGCCAAACTCACTGCGCCGCGCGAGCGGCTTGCTCCTCGTCGCGCTTGCGATCGGTCACGCCGCTGGAGCCGGGACTGCGGCGCGAACGCCGCCGAGCGCATTGTCGGCACCGGCGACGGTGACCGCGGCCGTTCGGTCGCGGTACATCGGCGTCTTGCCGACCTGGCGTCGCGTCGCACCGGTCGGCACGATCGCGGGTACCCCGAATTTCCCGACCCGGGTGCTGAGCGTCGGCAACGACGTGCTGGTGTTGGCGAACGGCGCGACGCCCTATCAGACGGTGACGTGGTACGACCGGGATCTGCGCCAGCGCGCGCGCGTGGCGGCCTTCAGCCGCAGGGCGCCGGACCGGGCAACGGTCGCGCCGTCCCCGGACGGACTGACGCAGGCGATCGACCCACGGCATCCGGACGCCGGCGGCACGGTGTACGCGCCGGCACAGGCCGCGGCGACACGCGCGGCCGAGGCGCTGGCGACCACGAAGACCGAGCAGAGCGCGGCGACGGTGCCGACGACGATCGTGTCACACAGTGACCTGTTCCAGGGATTGGCGGCGGGCGCGGATCGCACCGTGTATGCGACCGGCGGTAATTCCGACCAGGTGCTGGCGCTGCGGTTGGTCGAGGGCCGCATCACGATCGTGCGACGGTACCCGTTACGCTGGCAGGCGTTTCCGAGCGACCAATATCCCTATACCTACCAGGGACATCACGGCAAGCAGGCCTATCACTTCTATCCCGATTCGGTCGCGCTCGGACCGCACGGCCATCACCTCTACGTGACCGGTCTGCTGTCGAACAGCCTGGCGCGGATCAACGTCAAAACCGGGCGCACACGCTACGTGAACGTCGGCGCCTACCCGTTCGCGGTGGTCCTGGCGGACCAGGGGCGGCGGCTCGCGGTGAGCAACTGGGCGGGACGCGGCGTCACGATCCTGGACCGATGCACCTTGAAGGTGCTCGGCGTCGTTGCGACCGGACCCGACCAGGGACCGCACACGGTCGCGGCGGGCGTGCATCCGACCGCGATGGTCGCGATGCCTGCGGGGCCGGACCTCTGGGTCGCGGATGCGAACACCGATGCCCTCGTCGAGATCGATACCCGCGCGCTCGCGGCGGTGCGGGTGATCGCCGACCAACCCTATCCCGGGGCGCCGCCCGGCAGTTATCCCGACGGCTTGGCGATCGCGGACGGCGACCTGTTCGTCGCGAACGCCGGTAACGACGACGTCGCGGTGTTCAGCCTCGCGACCGGCACGCCGCTCGGCCTGATTCCCACCGGATGGTACCCAAGCGCGCTCACGATCGCGCACCGGACGCTCTACGTGGTTGCCGCGAAGGGGTTCGGAACGGGACCGAACCGGCACTGGCAATACATCGGCAACATGATGCACGGCCTGTTGCAGAAGGTTCCGCTGCGAGGTCTCACGGGGGCGCTGCCCGGATGGACGCGCGAGTCGCTCGCGAACGACGGATTCGCCGCCGCAGACCGGCGCGCGCTCGCGCGGCGCAACGCGCGCACCACCGCATTCCTGCGCCGGCACATCCAGTACGTGGTGTTCGTCCTGCGGGAGAACAAGACCTTCGACGAGGATCTCGGAAACTATCGCGCGGGGCGCCGATGGGCCGACCCCCGGTTCGCGCTCTATGGTCCGCAGGAGTTGCCGAATCTGTACCACTGGGCCGCAACCGAAGCCCTGTTCGCGAATTTCATGGCGGACGGCGAGGTCACGGCGCAGGGCCATCAGTGGACCGACGGCGCCTCGGATTCCGACGTGGTCCAGCGCCTGTGGCCGGAGTACTACTCGCGACGCGGCCTGAACTGGAACGCCGGTCCCGGCGGGACTGGTGCGCTGACCGCGGATCCACGCGATCGACACGATCCGTTCGAGTATTCACGCCGGCACCTCGGCGCCTTTGCGAATCCGTGGATCAGCTACCCGCAGCGGCTGTACCTGTTCAACGACCTGCTCGCGCATCACGTGTCGTTCGAGGATTTCGGGGAGAATCTCACGCGCGCGCGCGACGGCGTGATCCGCAACGCCCTGCTCGCGCACGTCGATCGAACCTATCCGGGCTGGGACCGGATGATCCTCGACGACAGCCGGGTCGCCGCGGCGATCACCTGGCTCCGCGCCCACCCCGGCAAAGCGTTTCCGCACTTCGTCTTCATCTGGCTCCCCGACGACCATACGGCCGGATCGAGTCCCTGCTACTACAGCCCCGACTACTACGTTGCCGACAACGATCATGCGACCGCGCGGCTGCTGCATTTTCTCGCGGGCACCCGCGAGTGGGGTCACATGGCGGTGTTCCTCGACGAGGACGACGCGCAGAGCGGCGCCGATCACCTCAATGCGCATCGCACGCTCGGACTCGCGATGGGCCCCTGGGTCAAGGCCGGCACCTTGGATACGCAACCGCTGTCGCAGGTGAACATCGTGCGCAGCATCGAGGCCGTGTTCGACCTGCCGCCGATGTCCCAATGGGACGCCAACGCCGAGGTGATCTCCGGGATCTGGCGACACTCGCCGCGCGTCGACGCGATGCCGGTCGCGCGGATGCGGGTACCGGTGCAGTTCAATCGTGGCCATTGCAGCGATCGACGCCTGCTGCGCCGGGAGGCGGGCGCGACCGGGCATGTCCTCACGCAGGCCTGGCTCGAACGTCACCGCGCGCCGCACGGCGAGGCGACGGCCATCGCCGCCGATCAGCGATATACGCCGACGTCGATCTTGAAGGTCGGCGGGCCGGAACAGATGCGTCAGGAATGGATCGCGACCGAAGGCGCGCGCCGTTATCGCGCGTTCCAGCGATTCGTGCGGGCGTACGCCGTCTCGCGTGGCGACACGGTCGCGTCGTACGAAGCGAACGACGGCGACCTGCACTGACGGCGCCACGCGGCCCTGGCCGCGACCGGTGCGTGCGACCCGACGCGATCCGCGCGGCGCCTGGATCAACGCGCGGAGCCTCGATCCGTTGACACACGCCGATGGACGGCGCGACCGATCACGATGACAGGAGGCCCGGGTGAGCGACGCCGGTCAACGCGAGCGGCCGCGTTGCGTTCCTTGCACCAGCGACGCCGATTCTGGAAGCAGCATCGGCCGGTCCGCTCACTCAAGGTCAACGAGGACACAGGGCACCATGAACGGGAAATCATTGAAGTTCGGCATCGTCGGCATCGGCGCGGCGATGCTCACCGCGTGCGGCGGCGGCTCGGGCACGACTGCGTCCAACAACGCGATGCCGACATCCACCGTCCAGAGCGTGAGCCTCCCCGTCGTGCTGAGCGACGCATCGACGGAGGACTGGGCGACCATCGGCGTGAAGGTGCTGTCGATCGCCTTGGTCCCGCAAGGAGGCGGCCCGAACGTCACCGTGTACACGGCGCCGGCGACGCCACCGATCGTCAATCTCGCGGAGCTCGATCAGCTCGGCGAACTGCTCGGCAACGCCAGCATACCGGCCGGCACCTACACCGGCGCGGTGCTCACCCTCGGTGCAAATCCCGGTGACGTGCTGCTCACCGTGGCCGCGGACCCGGAGCCGGGCTTCGCCGGCACGCCGGGCACGTCGATTCCGCCCAGCGAGATCGAGGGCCAGCACGTGGAGGGAGCCGCGCCGAACGC
>JAKBCG010000314.1 GCA_021808035.1 Pseudomonadota bacterium | reverse complement strand
GCGAACATCCGCGAGGGCACCGAGCTCCTGATGGACGGCGCGGTCGGGGAACTGAAGAGCGCACAGCGCGAGGTCACCGCGATCCTGCGCGAAAACAGCATGAAACTGCAGCGCCTGATCGAGAACCTGCTGAGCTTCAGCGCCTGGCAGGCGAACAGCCTCGGGCTCGAGATCTCGGAATTCAAGCTCCGGCCGCTGGTGAAGACCGTCCTCGAGAACCAGCAGCTCACGCTGGTCGCGCAGCGCGTGCGCCTCGACGTGCGCATCGAGGATCTCGCGCCCGCGGCGGACCGCGCCAAGCTGAGGTTGATTCTCGACAACCTGCTGTCGAACGCGATCAAGTTCACGCCCCGCGGCGGCACGATCGGGATCCACGCGCGCGCCGAGGGCGAGGACCTGGTGATCGACGTGGCCGACAGCGGCCCCGGGGTTCCGGCCGAGGAACGGCAGCGGATCTTCGAGGCGTTCTACCAGGGCAAGACCCCGCAGGGCGGCCACGTGCGGGGAACCGGGATCGGACTCTCGGTCGTGACCGAGTTCGTGAGCGCCCATCACGGCGCGATCCAGATCCTCGATTCCCCGGGCGGCGGCGCGCTGTTCCGGGTTCGGCTGCCGCTGCGGCAGACGATCGTCACCTCGGCGGAGAATGCCTATGCGGCTTGAGTCCCGCACGCTCGTCGCGTGCGCCCTGCTCGTGCTCGCCTTGAGCGGCTGCACGCTGGTCGATGGGTGGCGGCGCCGGCCGACCCCGCCGCCACCACCGCCGCCGAGCGCGGCACGCGTCGATCTCGAGCTCTTGTGCCGCCTGCCGACGGACGCCCCGGCGCGGCAGGCCGCCGAGCTCGCGCGGGCGCGGCAGGATGCGGTCGCGGCGCCGACCGCCACCCACCGGCTGCGCTATGCGTTGCTGCTCGCGACCCCCGGACACGCCGGCGCCGATCCCGTCGCCGCGCAGCGACAGCTTTCCGAAATCCTCTCGAACCCCGACACTTTGAGCGCGCAGGAGCGGATGCTCGCGACGATCGTGCTCGGCCAGGTCGAGCGGCAGCTCGCGCTCCTCGCGAGCAATCGGCGCCTGCGCGAACGCAGCGCCGCGCAGGCCGAGGCGTCGGCCGCCGATGCGCACCGCCGGCTCATCGTCGCCGAAGCCGAGAACGCGAGGCTCCGTAAGGCGCTCGCCGACGCTCAGGCGAAGATCGACGCGGTCACGCACATCGAGCGCTCGATCGGCGAGCGCGCGGGCGGGAGGTCGCCGCCGCGATGACGAAGAGTACGGAGGACGAACGTTTGAACGCCTATTCCAGCGCCGTCACGGCCCCGCTCGGCTTCGGCCTCGGCCCGCGCGTACCGCGCGCGGAGTCGTCCGCGCCGCGTCGCAAGGCGCGCCTCCTGGTCGTCGACGACGATCCGGGGCTGCTGCGACTGCTCACGATCCGTCTGCGAGCCGAGAACTACGAGGTCGAGGCCGTCGAGAGCGGCGCCGCGGCGCTCGCCGCCTGCGCGCGCTTTCGCCCCGACCTCGTGATCACCGACCTGCGGATGGACCAGATGGACGGGATCGGGCTCCTGAAGGAGCTGCAGACCCGCTGGCCGGGTCTGCGGGTGATCATCCTGACCGCGCACGGAACGATCCCCGACGCGGTGCGCGCGACCCAGAGCGGCGCGTTCGGGTTCCTGACGAAGCCGGTCGAGAAGCAGGAGCTCCTCGACCAGGTGCAGAAGGCGCTCAAGGTGTCCGGCTTCGCGCAGGTCGACGAGACCTGGCGCGCCGGAATCGTGACCCGCAGCGAGCTGCTCGAGGACAAGCTCGCGCAGGCGAACATGGTCGCGGGCACCGACGCACGGGTGCTGCTCTCCGGCGAGAGCGGGACGGGCAAGGAACTCTTCGCGCGCGCGATCCACGAGGCGAGCCCGCGACGGCGGCAGCCGTTCGTCGTCGTGAACTGCGCGGTGCCGGACGAGACGCCGCTGGAGATCGAGCTGTTCGGCTACGAGGCCGGCGCGTTCCCGGGCGCGCAGAAGGCGCAGCGCGGACAGCTCCTCGCCGCGAACGGCGGCACGCTCCTGCTCGACGACGTCGACGGCCTGCCCGCGCGGCTGCAGGCGAGGCTCCTCGCGGTACTCCAGGACGGCGTGGTGCGGCCGCTCGGCGGCGAGAACGCCCCGGTCGACGTGCGGGTGATCGCGGCGACCCGCACGGACCTGCGCCGCGAGATGGAGGCGGGACGGTTCCGCGAGGACCTGTATTACCGGCTGAACGTCGTGCAGATCGACCTGCCGCCGCTCGCCAGACATCGCGAGGACATCCCGCTGCTGGTCGCGCATTTCCTCGACCAGCTCGCGAAGCAGACCGACGAACGCAAGATCTATGCCCCCGAGGCGGTCGAGCTGCTCGCGACCGCGGACTGGCCGGGGAACGTCCGCCAGCTCGCCAACGTCGTGCGCCAGAATTTCGCGCTGACCCACGGCGCGATCATCACCGCCGAGGTCGTGCAGCAGTCGCTCGGCAGCGGATCGACCCGTCTGCCGTCGTTCGACGAGGCGCGCGACGAGTTCACGCGCAGCTACCTCTCGCAGATCCTGCAGATCACCGGCGGCAACGTGAGCCAGGCCGCGCGCCTAGCGAAGCGCAATCGCACCGACTTCTACAAGCTGCTGTCCCGCCACCAGCTGCAGCCGGACGACTTCAAGCGCAGTTGAGCGCCGTTCAGGCCTTCGCCGAGTAGAACGCGGCGATCGACGCGACCACGTGATCCAGCTGCGCGCGCTCGAGCTCCGGATAGATCGGCAGCGCGAGGCACTCGGCCGCCGCTCGTTCGGCCTCGGGGAAGTCGCCTTCGCGGTGCCCAAGGTACGCGAAACACTCCTGTCGATGCAGCGGAACCGGATAGTAGATCTCAGTCCCGACGCCGCGCTCGGAGAGATGCGCGCGCAGCGCGTCGCGCTCCGCGACGCGCACGACGTACTGATTGTAGATGTGGCGGACCCCGGGGAGCGCGCGCGGCGTCGCGACCCGGCCGGCGAGCCCCGCGGCCGCGAACGCGGCGTCGTAGTGGGCGGCGTTGCGCTGCCGGCCCTCGGTCCATCGGTCGAGGTACTTGAGTTTCACCCGCAGCACCGCCGACTGCAGCTCGTCGATCCGGAAGTTCCCGCCGACGTAGCGGTGGTAGTACTTCGGGTGGCCGCCGTGCACGCGCAGGATCGTCATTCGCTCCGCGAGCGCCGCGTCGTTGGTCGTGCACAGCCCCG
>JAKBCG010000313.1 GCA_021808035.1 Pseudomonadota bacterium | reverse complement strand
CGGCCTGATTCGGGGTCGTGAACGCGTCGACCGTGCCGATCGTGGTTCCGGTGATCGTCATGCCCGCGGCGCCGTAGATGCCGCCGCCGTTGGAGGCCGCCGTATTGCCGGTGATCACCGAGTTCGAGACGGTCAGCGGCGCGGTGTTGTAGATTCCGCCACCGTCCGCCCCGCTCTTGCAGTTCACGACGTTCACGTCGGTGAGCGTGACCGCGTCGATCGCGACCGCGGTTTCTCCGCCGCCGTTCTCGCTGCCGCCGTGGCCGGCGCCACCGCCCATCCTGCCGCCACCGTGCGTGACGGTTGGGTCGAGGAGATTGGTCGCCGCCGCGGTGCCGATCGCCAGGCACCCGCCGTGCCGCTTGAACTGCCAGATCTTCCCGTCCGGGGTCGTCTCGATGTTCACGACCGGCGGCGTCAGGCCGTTCTCCAGCGTGACGCCCGATATCGACACCGTCACGTTGCTGCTGACGGCCTCGACGTGGAAGATTCGATCCGCCGTCCCGTCGGCCTGCGCACTCGGCGCCCATTCGATCACGGTTTTGCCGGATCCGGCGCCGACGATCGTCACGCTGTTGGTGATGTTGAGGTCACCGATGCTCGCATCGTGCGTCGCGACCGCAACGTAGCCGCCGCCGCCGCCGGCCGCCGGCGCGTAGGTCTCGTCCGCCCCCGGAATCGTCAGCACGATCGGCGTGTTCGGATCGCTGATCTGGGTCAGGTCGATCGTATTCGGCCCGGCGGTGTCGGCGTTGGATTCCATGACCGCGGCGCGCAGGGTGCAGACGCCGTTCGCATCGGCGCACACGCCGTCACCGGGATGGGCGTCGATCGTGTCCTCGGTGCTGTTGACGACGAACGTCGCGGCCATCGCCGGCGCCGCCGCGGCGAAGGCGAAGACGAGCGCCGCCGCGAACCACAGGCCCGACCATCGGCGCGGCCCGACCATCGATCGATTCGATGGGTGAGTGTACTGATCCATTGATGTTCCCCTTCCATGGCCGCGGCGGGCCGCAATGATCCTAGTTCGGCAGCTTCACGCCCTGTTCACGGGCCCGCTCCTGCATCTGCGTCCGATGCTCCGCCTGGATCCGCGCCCGCTCCTGCTCGGTCTTCGCCGAGCGCAGCTGCTCCCGATACTGGTTGAGCTCCTGTTGGTTCATCAGCGAGTAGCCGTAGATCTGCGACCGCTCGCGTTGCCTCGCGCGTTCCTGCGTCCACAGCTGTGAGCGCGACGGGGCCGATGGCAGCTTGACGCCCTGCTGCCGCGCGCGCCGCTCCATTTGCTGCTGGTGCTCGAGGCGAAACTGCACCCGCTCGCGCTCGGAACTCATCGAGCGCAATCGCTGCTGATACTGAGCCTGCTCCTGCGCGCTCATCAGGCTCGCGCCGTAGATGCGATCGCGATCCTGCTCGTGCAAGCGATCGCGGTCCCGCGTCCGGTCCTGATCGTGCAGGCGGTCGTGAAGGCGGTCCTGATCGAGCTGCCGCAGATGCGTGCCGCTCCCGATCGAGCCGCCGCCCATGCCGCCGTGGCCCATGCCGCCGCCGCCACCACCACCACCGCCCCCACCGGCCGCCGCCGCGAAGCCCGACACCGCCAAGCCGAGAAGACCGATCGCGCCGATCTTCGTCCATGTGACCCTTGGATTCATTTCGCTGTCTCCCGCCATGATTGCTGACCGGGAGACAGCGTGAACCCGAGGGCTCACGCGAGGTATCGACGCATCTACCTAGACGGGTCCCGGGACGGCGCAGTGTGATGAGTGATAACCGAAACGCGCGGTGGTCGATCCCGCAATGGTCGACCCCGCGGCGCGGACGCGGCGTCGATGTCGATCACGCCGCCCCAAGGCACGCGCCGCGTGAACATCCGTTCCACGGGCTGGCCGCACAGCTGCGCGGCAAGCGCACGGATCGGTCCTTGGTGGGTGACCACGATCGCGCGCTCACCGAGCGGCGCGAGTATGTCCTCGCGCCACCGTTGCACGCGCGCCCAGAGCATGCGCAACGATTCGCCGCCGCCCGGTGCGTAGTCCAGCAGATCGTCCTTCCACGCGTCGATCTCGTCAGCCGGTATCGCATCCCACGACCGGCCTTCCCAGCGGCCGAAGTCGAGCTCCTGCAAGCGATCGTCGACGCGGACCTCGACCCCATCGCGACGACCGATCTCCCGCGCAAGCACCCGGCAGCGCATCGACGGACTGGTGTACACGCGCCGCGTCGGCGGCAGGCCGGCCATGCAGGCCGCGACGTCGGCGCGCCAGCCGTCGGGCAGTGCGAGGTCGGCGCGCCCGTAACACAAGGTCGCCGCCGCGGCCGGCCGCGTATGACGCACCAGCACGAACCGCTCCGCGCGACACTCCGATTGATTCTCCATCGCAGACACGAGACCCCCTCTGCACCCGCCGTGCATTCGAGCGTTCCATCGATGAGCGCGAGGTAAGTGAATCGTGCGGAGCCGATCGCGGGGGGACCCGCGACCCGCAACGCGATCGCCCACCGCGACGCCTGCCATTCGTTCCCAGGCCGGTCTCCGGACTCGCGAGTGGCTTTCGCCCGACGGATGGTCTTCCCGTGCCGAAGCACAGTGACGTCGATGGATCCGTCTCGACTCGCTTACCGTTGCGGGGGCAGTACCGGAATGGCCTCGTCGGCGTCACCGGTTTCCCGTTTCACCCGGACGACGCGACCGCCGCCCGGGCACCTGACAACTCGATCAGTTTGCCGTGCCACCGGCTCCTGGTCAATCAGCCGGCGACGTTGATGCAGAGCGACTTGCTCTCGAGATAGGAACGCACCGACTCGCCGCCGAGCTCGCGTCCCCATCCGGATTGCTTGTAGCCGCCGAACGGCATCGTCGGATCGAGCACGTTATGGCAGTTCACCCATACGGTCCCGGCGCGCAACTTCGGCGCGAGCTGGAACACGCGGTTCAGGTCGCGACTCCAGATGCTCGCGGCGAGACCGTAGATCGTGTCGTTCGCGGTCCTCGCGATCTCCTCGAGATCGTCGAACGGCTGTGCGACCACGACCGGCCCGAAGATCTCCTCCTGGACGATCTCCATGTCCGCGCTGACGTTCGTGAACACCGTCGGCTCGACGTAATAGCCGCTCGACTCGACCGCGTGGCCGCCGATCACCGCCCTCGCGCCGCGCTGCAGCCCGAGGCCGATGTAGCGCAGCACGCGGTCGCGCTGGATCGACGAGACCAACGGACCGACTTGCGCCTCGGCGTCGAGCCCCGGCCCGAGCTTCAGCCCGCGAGCCTGCTCGGCGACA
>JAKBCG010000312.1 GCA_021808035.1 Pseudomonadota bacterium | reverse complement strand
CGGACTGGTCGCGGACCTGTTCCAGGTCGTCCCGGAGATGACCCGCCTCGCCGGGGGCTGACGCCGGCGGCGGGAGGCCGCCCGGTCATCGCGACCGGGCGGCGCACTGCGGATCGACGTATCAGCCGAGTTCGGCGAGCACGTGCTCTGCCGCGGAGACCTTGAACTCGCCTGGTTTCTCGACGAAGAGCTTCGCGACGACCCCGTCCTTCACGACGAGCGCGAAGCGTTGGCCACGCACACCCATGCCATAGCCGCTCGCATCGAGCTCGAGCCCGAGCGACTTCGCATACTCCGCATTGCCGTCGGCGAGCATCATCACCCCGCCGTCGACCTTCGCGCTCTTGCCCCAGGCGTTCATCACGAACACGTCGTTGACCGCCATGCAGGCGACGGTGTCGACGCCCTTCGTCTTGAACTCGGCGACGTGGTCGACGTAGCCCGGCAGGTGCCGGGCGTCGCAGGTCGGCGTGAACGCCCCCGGCACCGAGAACAACACCACGGTCTTGCCGCGGAACAACTGGTCCGTCGTGACCTTCTCCGGTCCATCCTTGCCCATCCGCGAGAAGGTCCCCGCGGGCATCCGATCGCCTACCTTGATCGTCATCGAGATTTCTCCTCGCGGATCGTCAGCTGAGCTTGTCCGCGTACAGCTGCCACAGTGCGCGGATGTCCTTCGGCATCTCGGTCACCGTCTTCAAATGAGCGAACGCCTTCTTCGCAGCCGCGGGGTTGTGCAGCTGCTGGTACGAGAGCCCGAGGTACACGTAGGCTTCGCCGAGGTTCTTGACGTTGCCCTTCTTCAGGCCGCTTTCGATCGCCTGCACCGCGCTCTCGTAGTTGCCGACGCCGTAATAGACCTCGCCGAGCTTCACTGAGAGCTGGCCCGCCGGGCTCTTGTTCGCATCCCGCGCGTAGCCCGCAATCCCCTTCTGGTCCGCCGCGGACCGACGCTGCATCTCCGCGAGCAGCCGGTTCACGCGATCCTTCTGGGCGGGCTGCACGACGCCCGCGCCGAGCGCCTTCTGCACCACCGCGGTCGCCTCTTCCGGCAGCGCCGCGTCGCCGAGCAGCTGCGCCATCTCGATGTAGTCGTCAGCCGTCTTCATCGTGTTGGTGTTGTACATCAGGCGGTAGATCATCAGGATGTTCTTGTCCGCCCCGGCGCTTTGACGCTGGATGCGCAGCAGGTCGCTCCAGTATTCCGGCTTGTTGGTCAGGCGCACGAGATCGGTGAAATCCTGCACTTCGGCGGCCGTGTCCTTCGCGTCGAACGCGCAACGGAGCTTGACCTGGTAATAGGCTTCCTCGGGCGGCCGGCCGGCTTTGCGGCTCGCGGCGATCGCCTTGTCCATGTAGGAATCGGCGTTGCGGCAATCGTTCGTGAGGTAGTAACCCTGACCGATCACCGCGTAGATGTCCGGCGTGCCCTGCCCGAGCGCGATCAGCTTCTTGCCGTAATCGATCGCCTTCGCATATTCATGCGCGTTGTAGCTCAGCTGGAACACCGCCCGCGTGAAGCGCAGGGTATCCTGCGGCGAGCACGCGCCGGTCTGCAAGGCCGCTTCCCACGCGCCCTCGGCACCCTTCATGTTGCCGAGCTTCACGTACGCATAGGCCTTCAGGTCGTCGATCGTCTTGTGATCGAACGCGGTGAGGCCGCTCTTGGCCTCCGCCTTCTGCAGGTTCTGCAGGCCGACGTTCCACTTGCCGCCCTGCAGCGCCTTTTGTGCCGCGATCAGCTCCGGAGCGATCTTGCGGCTGATCGTCGGCTTCTGCGCCGCGAGCGCCGGACCCGCGCCGCCGACCACCATCGCCGCCGCGAGCACGGCGCCGGCGAGGAGGCTCGCACCACCACCGGCGCGGGCCTCGAGGGAACGGAACTTGACAGTGAAATTCTCGCGCATCGTCGTCCAACCTCTTTGCGCCGCCGTCGCGGCGGCCGTCCACACGTTATTAGGAAAAAGGCGCGGCACCGGGTGTTCCGGGGCCGCGCCTACGCTAGTTGCGTCGATGAAACATCACCTAGAACAGGCTGTTGTTCACGAACCCGATCTTCTTCATGCCCTGTCGCTGCAGATCCGCCAACGCCTTCGCGACGACGTCGTACTTCGCGAACTTGTCGACCGTGATGTGCACCTCCGGCTGCGGATCCAGCACCGTCGACTGGGCGATGTAGCTGTCCATCTGCGCCCGGGTGACCTGCTGTCCGTTCCAGGTCAACGTGCCGTCGAAGTCGATCGACAGGTTGATCACCGGCGGCGGCGGCGGGGGGACGAAGTTTGGCGGCGGCGGCAGCGGGTTGTCGATCTTCACCGCGTCCGTCATCACCGGGATCGTGATGATGAAGATGATCAGCAACACCAGCATGACGTCGATCAACGGCGTCAGGTTGATGTCGACCATTTCGTCGCTGGAGCTACCCAGATTCATTGCCATCGCAGGTTCTCCTAGCGTTACCGCGTGCCGAGGTGTTCGGGGATGGTCAGGAACGCGATCTTGCGGATCCCGACCTCCTGAGTCGCCACCAGCACCTGCCCCACGTACAGATAGCGGGTGTCCTTGTCCCCGCGAATCTCCACCTGCGGCTGCGGGTTCATCGGCGCGATCGTCCGGAGCTCCGTCTTCAGGTCGTCGAGGCTCTTCAACCGCATCGTGTTCCAGTACAGGGTGCCGTCCGCGCCGACCGAGATCGTGACGTCACCGGGCTTGGTGATCGTCGGGATGTTGGTCGCGGTCGGGAGCTTCAGGTGAACCTGCGGCACGATGACCGGAACGGTGATGATGAAGATGATGAGGAGCACCAACATCACGTCCACGAGGGGCGTGACGTTGATGGTCGACATCGTCGAGCCTTCGCCGCTGGTATCTATGCTCAGCGCCATGGCGCGTCAGCCCTGCGGTACTAACGTGCGCCCGCGGGAGCAGCTTGCTTCGCGGCCGCCGGCGCCTTGTCGGCACCCAGGTTCATCTTCACGCCGGACAGCAGGTACGCGTGCAGTTCGTGCGTGAAATGGGTCACGTACTCCTGGATCACGCGGTTGCGACGCAGCAGCATGTTGTAGCCGAGCACCGCCGGCACCGCGGCGAACAGACCGAGCGCGGTCATGATCAGCGCCTCGCCGACCGGACCCGCGACCTTGTCGATCGACGCCTGGCCCGCCAAGCTGATCGCGATCAGCGCGTGGTAGATGCCCCAGACCGTGCCGAACAGACCGACGAACGGCGCGGTCGAGCCGACCGACGCGAGCACCGACATGCCGGACTGCATCTTGCCGATGATCATGTCCGCG
>JAKBCG010000311.1 GCA_021808035.1 Pseudomonadota bacterium | reverse complement strand
GACCAAGGGGCGACCCTGTGCTTGCTGCACGTCGTCCACGACTACCTGGAGCAGGACGGCTTGCGTGGCACCGTCCGCTCGGAGGACCTGCTGCGAGCGCTTCGCGCCCGCGGGGAGCGGATCCTGAGCGAAGCCGAGGCGCGCGCCAAAGCGGCCGGCGTGACCGCGCGGACCGACACGGTCGATATCGCGACCGGGCCGGTCGGCGAGGCGATCGTCGAGTACTTGAAGATCTGGCCGGCGGATCTGATCGTTCTCGGCACGCATGGTCGGCGCGGATTGCGCCGGCTCGTGCTCGGCAGCGACGCCGAGTTCGTCGTGCGAACGACGCCGGTGCCGGTGCTCTTGATCCGAGGACCTGCCCCCGGCTGATCAGCCGGGCCGATGTCAGCCGTGCGGCGGCTTCGCCAGCGGACCGGTGCGGATGCCGAGCAGCCGGTACGCCGGGCAGAAGCGAAATATCCCGGTGAGCAGCGGGACGATGCCGATGTAACCCCACCAGCCGACGCGCCCGGTGGCGGCCAGTGCGATCAATGCGAGACCGGCCACGATGCGGATCACGCGGTCCGCGGTTCCAACGTTGCATTCCATGGTAGACCTCCGTCCCTTGTGTGCAGCCCCCGGCGTTCCATCTTAGCGCCACCGGTGACCGGTCGGTGCCGGGGATGGAAATATCCTTCGATGCGCGCCGGCGGTCCGCCGTGGCGGTAGAATCCCACCGCGCTCATCGATCCCTCGCATCGGCGGCGGCCGGCGGGGCGCGGCAAGCCTCGGGCAGCAATGATCGGCGTTCACGGAGTCACGATGAAGATGCGCAAATTGGGGTCATCGGGTCTGGAAGTCACCGCGCTCGGGCTCGGGTGCATGGGGATGTCCGAGTTCTACGGTGCCGCCGACGACGAGGAGTCCACGGGAACCATCCGCCGAGCGCTCGAGCTCGGGATCCGATTTCTCGACACGGCCGACATGTACGGCGTCGGCCGCAACGAGGCGCTGGTCGGTCGCGCGATTCGCGGTCGTCGCGACGAGGTCGTGATCGCGACGAAATTCGGCAGCGTGCGCGGTCCGAACGGCGAGTTCCTCGGCGTGAACGGCCGGCCGGAGTACGTCAAGCAGGCGTGCGACGCGAGTCTCGCGCGCCTCGGCGTGTCGCACATCGATCTGTACTATCAACACCGGGTCGACCCGGACACACCGATCGAAGCAACGGTCGGCGCGATGGCGGATCTGGTGCGCGAGGGCAAGGTGCGCTACCTCGGGCTGTCGGAAGCGGCGCCGGCGACGATCCGTCGCGCCGCCCGGGTCCATCCGATCGCCGCGCTGCAAACGGAATACTCGCTGTGGTCGCGAGATCCGGAAGGCGAGATCCTCGCGACCTGCCGCGAGCTCGGCATCGGCTTCGTCGCGTACAGCCCGCTCGGCCGCGGCTTCCTCACCGGACGTTTCAAGACGGCGGACGACATTCCGGCGGGCGATTGGCGTCGCCGGCATCCGCGGTTCGACGGCGAGAACTTCCAGCGCAACCTGCGGCTCGCCGACACGGTGACACGCCTCGCGACCGAGATCGGCTGCACGCCCGCGCAGGCCGCGCTGGCATGGGTGCTGGCTCAGGGCGAGGACATCGTGCCGATCCCCGGCACCAAGCACACGCGTTACCTCGAGGAGAACGCCGGCGCGTTGCAGGTCTCGCTCTCGGCGGCGCAACTCGAACGGCTGAATGCGGCGTTCCCGCCGGGCGCGACCGCGGGTGCGCGTTATCACGAGCAAGGGATGCTGGCGATCGACCGCTGACCGGACCGGCGCGCCGCGCGCCGCCGGATGCGCCGTGCCTAGCCGAGCAAGTCGGGGAACCAGTCCTCGCGCAGTCGTTCGCCCGGCTGCATGCCGTGTCCGGGGTAGGGCGGTGAGGTGCGGCCGGGCCGCTCGACGTAACGCGCGTCGTCGCCGACCAGGCGCAGCGAGAACGCGCGCCGTCGGATCGCGCTGTGGTTGCCGCGCGCGCCGTGCAGGGTGCGGTACGAGAACGCGACCGCGTCGCCGGGTTCCATCGGCCATTCGAGCACTCGCAGGCCTTGCGCGTCCGGATCCGGCACCGGCAGGTAGTCGTCCGCGTTCGGGTAGAAATCCTGCTCCGACAGCCATCGGGTCGGCAGCACGAGCTTCGGCCAGCGATGCGAGCCCGCGACGCAGCGCAGGCTCGCCTCGCGCACGGGATCGAGCGGTGTCCAGAAGCTCAGCGTCTGCCCGCCGTCGACGAAGTAGTACGGCGCGTCCTGGTGCCAGGGTGTCGCCTTCGTGGTTCCCGGCTCCTTCACGAGCACGTGGTCGTGGAACATCTGCACGCGTCGCGAGCGCATCAGCGCCGCCGCGGCCGCGGCGATCCGCGGATCGCGGATCACGGCCTCGAACTCCGGGATCCGGGTCCAGTTGCAGTAGTCGTCGAAGAAGCGGCCGCTCTCGCCGGGCTTGAGGTTCTCCGCCGCATACGGGCCGGGCTCCGCCATGTTGCGTTCGACGCCGGCGCGCAGGGTGTCGACCCATGGCGCGAACAGACCGCGCAGCAGCACGGCGCCGTCGCGTTCGAACTCCGCGACCTGCGCGGCGCTCACCGGTTCCTCGACGCTCATCGACTCCTCTCCCGGCGTCGTCGAGCCGCGCGACGCCATCACGGCAGGGATGATAAAGGAACGCAATCGCAACACAAGCGGACGTCCGCGGCGCTAAGATCGCCGCATGAGCGAACGATCCACCGCGGACAACCGTGAGCAAATCGCATACTGGAACGACGCCGCCGGAATGACCTGGGCGAAACTGCAGGGCGTGCTCGATCGCCAGGTCGAGCCGCTCGGCCTCGAGGCGATCCGCCGGCTCGCTCCACGCTCCGGGGAACGGATCCTCGACCTCGGCTGCGGTTGCGGCCAGACCTCGGTCGAGCTCGCGGCGCAGGTCGGGCCCGCGGGTGCCGTCGTCGCGATCGACGTGTCGCGCCCGATGCTCGCGGTCGCGCGTTCGCGCACGCCGCCTCTTCCCGGCGCGGCGATCGAGTTCCGCGAAGCGGATGCGCAGGTCGAGGCGTTCGCACCGGCGACGTTCGACGCGGCATTCTCGCGTTTCGGCGTGATGTTCTTCGCCGATCCGGTCGCCGCGTTCGACAACGTCCGGCGGGCGCTGAAGCCCGCGGGGCGGCTCGCGTTCGTGTGCTGGCGCGGCCTCGAGGAGAGCGACTGGATGCGCGTCCCGCTGGAGGCCGCGAAACACCTGCTGCCGCCGCCGGCGCCCGTCGATCCGCGGGCG
>JAKBCG010000310.1 GCA_021808035.1 Pseudomonadota bacterium | reverse complement strand
GATCGTGACCGCGCTCGCGCCCGATGCGTTCGAGAACGCTCCGCCGCTGTGGATCGACGGGTTGCCGCGTCCCGGCGCCGACGATCACAAATATTCCCGGGGCCACGCGTTGATCGTCGGTGGTTACCCGTTGACCGGCGCCGCACGGATGGCCACGCGGGCCGCGGCGCGCGCCGGCGCGGGCCTGACGACGATCGCCGCGCCGGCGGTGGCGTGGCCGATCTACGCGATGGCGTCGCCGAGCGTGATGGTCGCGCCGGTCGACACCGCCGATGACTTCGCGCGGCTGCTCGCGGACCCGCGGATCTCCTCGATCCTGATCGGCCCGGGTTCGGGCGCCGGTGCCGAGACGCGCACCCGCGTCGCCGCGATACTCGAGACCCGCCGTCCGGCGGTGCTGGACGCGGACGCGATCAGCGCGTTCGGCGGCGATCCCGCGGCGCTGTGGCGGGCGATCCGCGGCCCCTGCGTGATCACGCCGCATGAGGGCGAGTTTCGCCGCGTGTTCGATTTCGGCGGCGTGAAGCTCGCGCGTGCGCGCGCCGCGGCTGCGGCGAGCGGCGCGGTGATCGTGTTGAAGGGATCGGATACCGTGATCGCGGCGCCCGACGGCCGCGTCGCGATCAACGCGAACGCGCCGCCGACGCTCGCGACCGCGGGGGCCGGTGACGTGCTCGGCGGACTCGTCGCGGGGCTTCTCGCTCAAGGCATGGAGCCGTGGAAGGCGGCCGCCGCGGCCGTCTGGATGCACGGCGCCGCGGCGGCCGCATTCGGCCCCGGGCTCATCGCCGAGGATCTGCCGGAGCGGATTCCGGGAGTCTGGCGCCGGCTGCACCGCCTGCGGACGCGAGGACCGTGAGATGTTCGCGATGCAGTTCGTGGCGCCCGGCGCGCCGCTCGTCGCGATCGAGCGGCCCGATCCCGCACCAGGTCCCGGACAAATTCGCGTCCGCGTGGGCGCCTGCGGCGTGTGTCGGACCGATCTGCACCTCGTCGACGGCGAGTTGCCCGCGCCCAAGGCCGGAGTGATCCCGGGTCACGAAATCGTCGGTCGGGTCGACGCGATCGGCCCCGGCGCCGAGGGTTTCGCGGTCGGCCGGCGCGTCGGGGTGCCCTGGCTCGGTTCGACCTGCGGCACCTGCGCCTATTGCGCGGCCGACCGGGAAAATCTCTGTGATCGGCCGTCGTTCACCGGCTACACCCGCGATGGCGGCTATGCGACCGCGGTGACCGCCGACGCGCGCTTTGCGTTCGCGCTCGACGAGCGTGGCGACGACGCCGAGATCGCCCCGCTCCTGTGCGCGGGAATGATCGGTTGGCGGGCGCTCGCCGCCGCGGGCGAGCGGCGCCGGATCGGCCTGTACGGGTTCGGCGCCGCGGCGCACATCGTCGCGCAGGTCGCGCAATCGCAGGGTCGCGAGGTGCATGCGTTCACGCGTCCCGGCGACGTGTCGACGCAGCGCTTCGCGCGCTCCCTCGGGGCGGTCTGGGCCGGCGGATCGGACCAACGCCCGCCCGAGCCGCTCGATGCGGCGATCCTGTTCGCGCCGGTCGGCGCGCTCGTGCCGGCGGCCCTCGCCGCCGTGCGCAAGGGAGGACGGGTGGTGTGCGCGGGGATCCACATGAGCGACGTGCCGAGCTTTCCGTACCGGCTGTTGTGGGAGGAGCGCGAACTCGTCTCGGTCGCGAACCTGACGCGGCGCGACGGCCGCGATTTCCTCGCGATCGCGTCGCGGATCGGCCTCGTGACGAAGACGACGCGCTATCCGTTGCGCGATGCGAACCGCGCGCTCGAGGACTTGCGTGCGGGCCGGTTCGAAGGCGCGGCGGTGCTCGTGCCGTGAGGGGGTCGGCGGCTCCGGCCGCGGGCGCTCAGCGGGCGAGCGCCCCGCGCAAGGCCTTGAGCTCGCGGCGGCGCGCGGGGCTCACCCGCGGAAAATCGAGCTTCAACGCACGGATCGTGTCGAGGATGGCGCTCGAGACGATCAAGCGGGCGTTGCGTTTGTCGTCGGCGGGCACGACGTACCATGGTGCGAACCGCCGGCTGGTGGCCTCGAGGCATTTCTCATAGGCGTGCATGTACTGCTTCCAGTACCGGCGCTCCTCGACGTCGGCACGGCTGAATTTCCAGTTCTTGTCCGGTTGATCGATCCGCTCGATGAATCGCCGTCGTTGCTCGTCCTTCGAGAGGTGCAGGAAGAACTTCACGATCCGGGTGCCGTTGCGGTGCAGATGGTGCTCCAGGTCGGTGATCGACTCGTAACGCCGGCGCCACACGTCCTTCGAACCGGCACCGGGATCCGGCACGCCTTCGTTACGCAGGATTTCCGGATGCACGCGCACGATCAGCACCTCCTCGTAGTAGGAGCGGTTGAAGATGCCGATGCGGCCGCGTTCCGGCAGATCGCGGGTCGTCCGCCACAGAAAATCGTGTTGCAACTCGGCCGCGCTCGGGTGCTTGAAGCTGAACACCTGGCACCCCTGCGGGTTCACGCCCGACATCACGTGCGCGATCGCGCCATCCTTGCCCGCCGCGTCCATCGCCTGGAAGATCAGCAGCAGCGCGTGGCTCGCCGAGGCGTACAACCGCGCCTGCTGGGCGCTCAGCGCCGCGACGTGCTCGTGCAGAATCCGTTGATAGTGGGCGTCGCTCGAGTAGACCGGCGCGATCCGCGTCGGCCATTTCTTCAAGTTCACCGCCGCCCCCTCGGTGACGCGAAATCGTTCCGGGTCGATGTGCATCGTCGCTCCCGACAGGCCGCCGAACCTCGGCTCGTCGCCGAGACTACCGCGCGGGGGAGGGCGCGGCAATCGCGGCGCGCGACGCCGCTCGACGGGGCGGGCGCGCTACAATGGCGCCGGGATGGGCCAACGAGCGGGCGACAGCAACGATGACTCGAACGATGACGATCGCCGGTGCGCTTCTGGTGGCGGCCGGACTGTACCTGTTGATCAAGCCGCTGACTTATTCGAGCGAGCAAAGCGTGCTGAAATTCGGCGGGTTCGAGGCCCAGGTGCGCAGCGAGAAAACCGTGCCCCCATGGGTCGGCGGCGCCGCCCTCGGCGCGGGTTGCGTGCTCGTGGTGCTCGGGCTCGTCAAGAAACGCTAGACCGCGCGCGATCCGGATCGGACGACGCACCTCGTGAATCGCCGGGGGGCGCCGTGAAGCATCACGCGGTCGCCGCTTCGAGCCAGCGCGTCAGCTGGCCCGCGTCCATCGCACCCGACTGGCGCGCGAACTCGCGGCCGCCGCGGAACACGATCAGGGTCGGGATGCTGCGAATCCCGTACCGTTG
>JAKBCG010000309.1 GCA_021808035.1 Pseudomonadota bacterium | reverse complement strand
TTTGTACGAGAACCTCGCGGCCCGCGGCGTGCCGATGCGGGTGCTCGGGCGCGACGGCCACCGGGTGCTGGTGTCGCGGCGATGAGCGCGCTCACCTGGGTGCTGATCCTGAGCGGCGTCGGCCTGAACGCCGCGGCGCAGCTCGCGCTGAAGGTGGCGACCCGGCCGCTCGGGGCGTTCACCCGGTTCGATCTCGCGACGCTGGTCGCGAGCATCGGACTGCTGCTGCGCAGCCCGCCGTTCTGGCTGGGGATGACTTGTTACGCGGCGAGCCTGTGCGTGTGGCTCGCGGCGCTCGCGAAGGCGCCGGTCAGCGTCGCGTACCCGATGCTATCGCTGGGTTACGTCGTCGTCGCGTTCGCCTCGGCGCTGTGGCTCGGCGAGGCCCTGACGCCGGAGCGATTGCTCGGCATCGCGCTGATCTGCGCCGGGGTCGTATTGGTCTCGAGGAGTGTCACATGAAGGACTTTCTGCCGTTCACCCGCCCGACGCTCGACGAGGAGACGATCGCGGCGGTCGCCGCGGTGCTGCGCTCGGGGCAGCTCGCGAGCGGGCCGCGGGTGCTGGAGCTCGAATCCGCGCTCGCCGACTTCGTCGGCGGCGGCCGCACGGTGCGGGCGCTCACCTCGGCGACCGAGGGACTCGAGATCGCGCTGCTCAGCTTAGGGGTCGGTCCGGGCGACGAGGTGATCGTGCCGGCGATGAGCTTCGCGGCGAGCGCGAACGTGGTGGTGCGCGCGGGCGCGAGGCCGGTGTTCGTCGACGTCGAGCTCGACTCGCGGAACATCGACGTCGCCCAGGTCGAGCGCGCGATCACGCCGCGCACCAAGGCGGTGATGCCGGTGCATTTCTCAGGGCTCGCGGTGGATCTCGATGCGCTGCTCGCGATCGCCGCGCGGCATCGGCTGCGGGTCGTCGAGGACGCCGCGCACGCGATCGGCACGCGCGACCGCGGCCGCACGATCGGCGGCTTCGGCGACGTCGCGGTGTTCAGCTTCCATCCGAACAAGAACATGACCACGATCGAGGGCGGGGCGATCGCGACCGCGGACGCGGCGCTCGTCGAGCGCATCGAGCGGCACCGGTTCCACGGGATCCGCCGCAACGCCGACGGCGAGATCGACGTCGAGCTCGCGGGCGCGAAGAGCAACCTGTCGGACGTCGCCGCCGCGGTCGGTCTCGGGCAGCTGCGCCATCTGGAGGCGTTCAACGCGCGGCGGCGGGCGCTCGCGGCGCGCTACTTCGAGCGCCTCGCGGGCTTCGACCGGCTGCGGCTGCCGGCGCGCGGCGGCGACGGCCACAGCTGGCACATGTTCACCGCGTTGATCGATTTCGCGGCCCGCCGCACGACGCGCGCCGAGTTCCAGCGCGCGATGGCGGCGCGCGGGATCGGGATCGGCGTGCATTACCCCTGCATCCCGGGGTTGAGCTTCTACCGGCACCTCGGGTTCCGGGCCGAGGACTACCCGAACGCGGCGCGGATCGGGCGCGAGACCGTCACGCCTCCGCGCTTTCCGGCGATGCGCGACGAGGACGTCGATCGCGTGGTCGCGGCGCTGCACGCGGAGCTCGACTGACGCGGCGGATTTTCAGGATCGCTTCAGCTTCGCGTCCTAGCATCCCCCTGGATTAGAAAAATTTCATGGGGGGTGGCTATGCGCAGCGACGATCGGCGGATGGGTCGTGCATGGGTATTGCTCGCGAGTCTCGTGACGGTCGGTGCGACCGTCGTCCACGCGGCGACGCCGACGGACGCCGAATCGGTGTCCCTGAAGCAGGTCGTGATCACCGGGTCGCTGATCCCGACCACGCCCGACTCAGCGGTCGTACCGGTGACGACGCTCGATGCGGCGGCACTGCAGCAGACCGGCATCACCACCAATGCACTCGATATGCTGCGCAAGGCCGTGCCGGCGTTCGAGGGACGCAGCAACGCGGGCACCAGCAACGCGCAGAACCACAACCAATTCACCGCGGGCGGATCGCAGATCCAGCTGCGCAACATGCCGACCCTGGTGCTCGTGAACGGCGAACGGCTCGCGCTCGACGCGGTCGCCGGCCTCAACGGCAGCAAGAACTTCGTCGACGTGAGCCAGATCCCGGCCGCCGCGCTCGAGCGCGTCGACGTGCTGACCGACGGTGCCTCCTCCCTGTACGGCTCCGATGCGATCGGCGGCGTCGTGAACTTCATCCTGAAGCACGACTATCACGGCGTGACCTTCGGCGGCCGCTACGGCAGCGCGTCCGGCAATTACAACGAACGCTCGTACTACGTGACCGCGGGACACGATCTCGGCCGGTTCAACATCACCGCGACCGCGAGCTACTCGCGGACCTCGCCGCTGTGGCAGTCCGCGCGTTCGTTCGCGAGCCCGAAGTTCGGCGTCACCTCCGGCACGAACCTGCCGGGCGTCGTCGACGCGGGCGGCTACGTGCTTGCGCCGGGCCTGCTCGCACCGAACGTGCCGACCGGTACCGCGGCGACGGCGGCGAGCTACGCGCAGCTCGCGAGCGCCGGCGTCTATGACCCGACGACCCCCGGCGCATTGTCCAACGCGTTCGACTACTCGCCGTACGCGATGCTCCTGCAGCAGCAGCAGAACGCCGCGTTCGTCGCCGACCTCACCTCGCACGACCTGTTCGACGGGCGGATCAAGGTGTTCGGCGACCTGATGCTCTCGCAGAACAAGGTCGCCTCGACGGCCTGGGCCGCTGCGGGACAGCCGTTCTCGGCGACCAGCGTGAGCGTGCCCGCGGGATCACCCTATGATCCGCTCACCACGGCCGCGACCGGCGTGACCTTCGCCGACCCGGCGCGACCCAAGGGCGTGTACGACACGACCGACGCGTTCCGCCTCACCGCCGGCCTCAAGGGCCGCTTGGTCGCGGGCTGGACCTGGCAGAGCAGCCTCGATTACAGCGAGAGCAAGCTGATCGAGGACGACACCAACCTGCTCTTCAAGCCGAACGTCCCGCTCGCGATCGCGGGGGGATACGATGCGAACGGCAATCCGGTCGCCGGCGGCGGCTATAGCCAGGTCTACGGGGGCCTCTCGGTCGCGAACCCGTTGGTGTTGCAGCCGGCGCTCGATCCGTTCGCGGTCGGTGGGATCCCCTCGGCCGCGCTCGCGAATCTCTACGGCACCGAACAGCTGCATGCGGACAGCAAGCTCTATTCGTGGGATGCCCACGTGGTGGGATCGGTGTTCGCGCTGCCCGCCGGCAAGGTCGCGCTCGCGCTCGGCTTGAACTGGCGGCGCGAAGAGGTCGCGGGATACGCCGATCCGAACGGCCGCGTCACCGATCCTGTCACGGGGCTCACGAACGG
>JAKBCG010000308.1 GCA_021808035.1 Pseudomonadota bacterium | reverse complement strand
CACCCGCTCGTCGCGTCCGACCCGCTCGTGGATCTCCGACAGCAGATCGTCGACCTGGGTGCGCACCGGGCGGATCTCGACGACCGGATCGACCAGGCCGGTCGGACGGACGACCTGTTCGACGATGCGACCCGATCGTTCGCGCTCGTACGGACCCGGCGTCGCGGACACGTAGATCGTCTGCGGTGCGAGCCTGCTGAACTCGTCGAATCGCAACGGTCGGTTGTCGAGCGCCGACGGCAGGCGGAACCCGTACTCGACCAGGGTTTCCTTGCGGGACCGGTCGCCCTTGTACATCGCGCCGAGCTGCGGCACGGTCTGGTGGCTCTCGTCGATCACCAGCAGCGCGTTCTCGGGGAGATAATCGAACAAGCACGGCGGCGGCTCGCCCGCCGCGCGACCGGAGAGGTACCGCGAGTAGTTCTCGATCCCCGCACAGTAGCCGACCTCGCGCATCATCTCGATGTCGAAGGTCGTGCGCTGCTGGAGCCGCTGGGCTTCGACGAGCTTGCCGGCCGCGTTCAGCTCATGCAGACGCAGCCGCAACTCATCGCGAATGGCCTCGGCCGCCGCCTCGATCCGCTCCTTAGGCGTCACGTAGTGGGTCGACGGATAAATTGTGTAGCGAGGGATTCGCCGCAACATCTCGCCGGTGAGCGGATCGAACGCACTCAGGCTCTCGACCTCGTCGTCGAACAGTTCGATCCGTACCGCCTCGCGCTCCGATTCGGCGGGGAACACGTCGATCACGTCGCCGCGGACCCGGTAGGTCCCCTGACGCAGATCGAGTTCGTTGCGCGTGTATTGCATGTCGGCGAGCCGGCGCAGGAGCTTGCGCTGATCCACCCGGTCGCCGCGCGACAGGTGCAGCACCATGCTCAAGTAGGCCTGCGGATCGCCGAGCCCGTAGATCGCGGACACGGTCGCGACGATGATCGGATCCGGTCGCTCGAGCAGCGCCTTGGTCGCCGACAGGCGCATCTGCTCGATGTGCTCGTTCACCGAAGCGTCCTTCTCGATGAACGTGTCCGAAGCCGGTACGTACGCCTCCGGTTGGTAGTAATCGTAATAGGAGACGAAGTACTCGACCGCGCTGCGCGGGAAGAACGCCCTGAACTCTCCATAGAGCTGCGCCGCCAGGGTCTTGTTGTGCGCGAGCACCAGCGTCGGCCGTTGCACCCGCTGGATCACGTTCGCGATCGTGAAGGTCTTGCCGGAGCCGGTCACGCCGAGCAGCGTCTGATGCGCGAGTCCTTCGGTGAGGCCTTCGACGAGGGCATCGATCGCTTGCGGCTGGTCGCCGGCCGGCGGGTAGTCGGCGCGAAGTTCGAACATGGGCTCCATCGACGCATTTTCGCACGGAACGCCCATGCGCACGGAATGCGCGCTCAACGAGGCCTCCGGCCGACCCTGAGCCTGCGCTGGCGAGGGCCGGCCGTTTTTCGTACACTCCGGCGCCCGGTGAACTCCAATCAGGAAGCACGCCCTTGACCGTATCCTTGTCGCAGCGCGTCCAAAAGGTCAAACCCTCCCCGACCCTCGCGGTGACCGCGCGGGCCGCCAAATTGAAGGCCGAGGGGAAGGACATCATCGGTCTCGGCGCCGGCGAGCCGGATTTCGACACGCCCGCGCACATTGCGCAAGCCGGGATCGACGCGATCCGCCAGGGAATCACGCGCTACACCGCGGTCGACGGCACGGCCGAGCTCAAGGATGCGATCGTCGCGAAGTTCCAGCGCGAGAACGATCTGAAGTACGACCGCGGCCAGATCATCGTGTCGTCCGGCGCGAAACAGACCTGCTTCAACGTCTGCGCGGCGGTGCTCGATCCGGGCGACGAGTGCCTGATCCCGGCACCGTACTGGGTCTCCTACCCCGACATGGCGCTGCTCGCGGACGGTGTCCCGGTCAGCCTCTACGCCGGCCCGGAACAAGGCTACAAGATCACCCCGGCGCAGCTCGCCGCGGCGATCACGCCGCGCAGCAAGCTGCTGTTCATGAACAGCCCGTCGAACCCGACCGGTGCGGCGTACACGAAAGCGGAACTCCAGGCGCTCGGCGAGGTGCTCGCGGCGCATCCGCGGATCGTGATCGCCTCCGACGAGATGTACGAGCACATCTACTGGGCGCACGAGCGGTTCACGAGTTTCGCCGCCGCGAATCCCGATCTCTACGACCGCACCGTGACGATCAACGGCGTGTCGAAGGCGTACGCGATGACCGGCTGGCGCATCGGCTACTGCGGCGCGCCGCGCGAGCTCACCGCGGCGATGAGCACCGTGCAGGGACAGTCGACCTCGAACGCCTCCAGCATCTCGCAACGCGCCGCGACCGTCGCCTTGACCGGCGACCAGACCTGCGTCGCCGAGATGAACCGCGCGTTCAAGCAGCGCCACGACTACGTGGTCGCCGCGCTGAACGCGATGCCCGGCGTGTCCTGCCGTGCCGGCGCCGGAACCTTCTACGCGTTCGCGAACGTCGTCGACGCGATGCATGCGCTCGGCATCACCGATGACAATGCGTTCGCGGAATACCTGCTCGTCGAAGGCGGCGTCGCCGTGGTGCCGGGCAGCGGCTTCGGCGCGCCGGGGCACATGCGCATCTCGTTCGCCTGCAGCCTGCAGACGCTCGAGGAAGCGATGCGGCGGATCGCTCGCGTGATGACCGCGAAGCCGGCCCCGCGCGCCTGAACGCGCGGATCGTGGTCGTCGGCGTGTGCATGGAGCGCGATTCGTTCGAGCCGATGCTTGGCATCAGCAAGGAACTGAACGTGCAGTTCGTGCTGGCCTATACGGCGCAGGAGTTCGCTGACAGCCTGGGCTTCATCGCGGAAGGCAAGGTGGATGTCACGCCGCTGATTACGGGCACCGTTGGTCTGGCTGGAGTCAGCGATGCGTTCGCGGCACTGGCCAACCCGGAACAGCACGCCAAGGTAATCGTCGATCCCTGGGCGTGAATGACGCGACCGGCCGATAGGCCGGTCATTTCTTTTGGCCGCCCGCGGAGCTTTCAGGGCGCGGACGTCATTGCCAAACTGCGTCCGGCGGCGAAGGCGACGGGTGCAACGCCGTCCCCGAATTCGGTGCCCACGGGGTTTTCGCCTCTCGCGACGAGGTCCACCTGCTGGCGCAAAAGCCGGCGGAGCAGGACGATTCCCCGGTCGCTTGCGGCTAAAAATTCTTCCGCGTGAACGGCGATTGCGCCCTGGCCGGTCTGGGCCTCGAAATCGCCGGGAAAGCGGCGGTGTTCGTCTAGCGTCAGTTCCTCCCACAATTTGCCGCCCTGCCGCGACCGCATGCGACGCAATTCGCCTTTCTCGCTGACCCGCCCGG
>JAKBCG010000307.1 GCA_021808035.1 Pseudomonadota bacterium | reverse complement strand
TCGTGATCGAAGCGGTGTTCGAGAGCCTCGAGGTGAAACGCGCGGTCTTCGCCGAGCTCGGCCGGTCGTGCCGGCGCGACGCGGTGCTCGCGACCAACACCTCGACGCTCGACGTGGACGCGATCGCCGCGGCGAGCGGCCGCGCCGCGGAGGTCGTCGGCATGCACTTTTTCAGTCCGGCGCAGGTGATGCGGCTGCTCGAGATCGTCCGCGGCCGTGACACCGCGCCCGCGGTGCTCGCGACCGCGTTCGCGCTCGGCAAGCGTCTCGGCAAGCTCGGCGTCGTCGTCGGCAACGGCTTCGGGTTCGTCGGCAACCGGATGCTGTACGCGTACGGCCGGGAGAAGGAACTGATGATGCTGGAAGGCGCGACACCGGCCGAGATCGATCGCGCGCTCGAAGCGTTCGGAATGGCGATGGGCCCGAACGCGGTCGGCGACCTCGCCGGACTCGACGTCGGCTATGCGGTGCGCCGGGGCTGGCGGGACCGGCCGGACGATCCACGTTTCTACCGGGTCTCGGACCTGCTGGTCGAGCATGGCCGGCTCGGCCAGAAGAACGGCCGCGGCTTCTATCGATACGAGCCCGGCGCGCGCCGCGGCACGCCCGACCCGGAGGTCGATGCGTTGATCCGCGCCGAGGCCGAACGCCTCGGAATCGCGCGCCGCACGGTCGGCGCGGACGAGATCGTCGAGCGTTGCATGTTCGCGTTGATCGACGAGGGAGCGCGGATCCTGGAGGAGGGCATCGCCGCCCGCGCATCCGACATCGACCTCGTCTGGTGCCACGGCTACGGCTTCCCGCGCGAGCGCGGCGGCCCGATGTGCTACGCCGACACGCTCGGCCTCGATCGCGTGCTGGAGCGGATCCGTTTCTACGCCGCGAGCTGCGGTCCGCGGTACTGGACGCCCGCGGCGAGCCTCGAGCGGCTCGCTCGCGACGGCGGGCGGCTCGCGGACCGGGCCCCGGCCGGCGCCGTCTGAGAACTGCGGCGAGGACGAACCGATGCGACTCGAAAGCTACGTGCTCGGTGAATGGCGCTTCGGTCGCGGCGAGGGCAGCGCGCTGCGCGACGCGACCACCGGCGCGGTCGTCGCCCGGGCGAGCACCGAGGGGTTCGAGCACGGCGCAATCCTCGATCACGCCCGCCGCATCGGCGGGCCGGCGCTGCGCAGGCTGACGTTTCACGAGCGTGCGGCGCTGCTGCGCACGCTCGGCAAGCGGCTGCTCGAGATCAAGGCGGAGTTCTACGAACTCTCGTTCCGCACCGGCGCGACCCGCGCGGACTCCTGGGTCGACATCGACGGCGGCATCGGCACGATGCTGGTGTTCGCGTCGAAGGGCGCCCGGGAGCTGCCGAACGCGCACGTCTACCTCGACGGCGACGTCGAGGTCCTCTCGAAGCGCGGCAGCTTCGTCGGCCAGCACCTGTGCGTACCGCTCGAGGGCGCCGCGGTGCAGATCAACGCGTTCAACTTCCCGGTCTGGGGAATGCTCGAGAAGCTCGCACCGGCGATTCTCGCCGGGGTTCCGGTGATCGTGAAACCGGCGACGGCGACCGCGTACCTGACGCAGCGGGTGGTGCGGCGGATCGTCGAGCAGAACGTGCTGCCCCCGGGCGCGTTGCAGTTGCTGTGCGGCGGCGCCGGCGATCTCCTCGAGCACCTCGGCTGCCAGGACGTCGTGTCGTTCACCGGTTCGGCGAGCACCGCCGCGACGCTGCGCACCCAGGCCTCGATCGTGCGCCATTCCGTGCGGTTCATCGCCGAGACCGACTCGCTGAATTCCTCGATCCTCGGCCCCGACGCGGCGCCCGGCACGCCGGAGTTCGATCTCTACGTCACCGAAGTCGTGCGCGAGATGACCTCGAAGGCGGGACAGAAATGCACCGCGATCCGCAAGGCGATCGTGCCGGCGGAATTCGCGGACGCCGCCGCCGATGCGATCGCCGTCCGGCTCGAGGCGATCGTGATCGGCGATCCGCGGCTCGCGGAGGTGCAGATGGGACCGCTTGCGAGCCGCGAACAACGCGCCGAGGTGCTCGGACGGATCGACGCGCTGCGCGCGGTCGCGGATCCGGTGCGCGAAACCGCCGGTGGGCCGCGTCTTCGCGGCGCCGACGCGACCGAAGGCGCGTTCGTCGCGCCGCTCCTGCTGCGCTGCCGGGATGGCGCCGCGGGCGACGTGGTCCATTCGGTCGAGGCCTTCGGCCCGGTCGCGACGCTGATCCCGTACCAGGGTGTCGACCAGGCGATCGCGCTCGCACGGCGCGGCGAGGGCAGCCTCGTCGGCTCGGTGTTCACCGCGGACCCGGCGGTCGCGACCGAACTCGTGCTCGGACTCGCGCCGTACCACGGCCGGGTCCTGGTGGTCGACCGGCGCTGCGCGGCGGAGTCGACCGGCCATGGCTCACCGCTCGCGCCGCTCGTTCATGGCGGACCCGGCCGCGCCGGCGGCGGCGAGGAGATGGGCGGTATCCGCGGCGTCCTGCACTACCTGCAGAGAATCGCCGTGCAGGGTTCGCCGGACGTGCTGACCGAGGTCGGCGGGCGTTGGATCCGCGGCGCGCAGGAGCGCGATCCAGGCCGGCATCCGTTCCGCAAGCCCTTCGGCGAACTCGCGATCGGCGACACGTTCCGCTCCGGCGCGCGCACGGTCACGCTCGCCGACATCGAGGCGTTCGCGGCGCTCACCGGGGATCGGTTCTACGCTCACATGAGCGACGCGGACGCGGCCCGCAACCCCCTGTTCGGCGGCCGGGTCGCGCACGGCTATTTCCTGATCTCGGCCGCCGCCGGCCTGTTCGTCGATCCGGACTATGGACCGGTGCTCGGCAACTACGGCCTCGACGGCCTGCGTTTCGTGAAGCCGGTGAAGCCGGGCGATTCGATCCGGGTCCGTCTCACCTGCAAGCACAAGTCGTTGCGCGCCGACAAGGGCTGGGGCGAGGTCCGCTGGGACACCGAGATCACCAACCAGCACGGTGAGACCGTCGCGGCCTACGACGTGCTGACCATGGTCAGCATGCACGCGGTCCCCGACGCGGCGCGCTGAGCGCGCCCGCACCACGATCGCCGCAAGGAGCCAAAGAAACGCATGAGCGCGACCGCCGACCCGTCAGATTACCGCGCGCGATTCGCGAGCCTCGGCTTCGAGGCGCCTTCCCCGGGCGTTCTCGAGATCGTGATCGCGAGCCCCGGACGGCACAACGCCGCCTCCGAGGCGATGCATGCCGATCTCGCGAACGTCTGGCGCGCGATCGACACCGACGACTCGGTGCGCGCGGTGCTGATCCGCGGCGCCGGCGAGCATTTCTCCGCGGGCGGGGACTA
>JAKBCG010000306.1 GCA_021808035.1 Pseudomonadota bacterium | reverse complement strand
TCTGCCCCTGGTTGCGGATGATCACGTTCTCGTCCGACATCGCCGGCACGTACGCGCCGCCGGCGGTGCAGTTGCCGTGCACGACCGAGATCTGCGCGACCCCGGCCGCCGACAGGTTCGCCTGGTTGTAGAAGATCCGTCCGAAGTGATCGCGATCCGGGAACACCTCGTCCTGGCGCGGCAGGTACGCCCCGCCACTCTCGACGAGGTACACGCAGGGCAGCCGGTTCTCGAGCGCGATGTCCTGCGCGCGCAGATGCTTCTTCACGGTGAGCGGGTAGTACGAGCCGCCCTTCACGGTCGGATCGTTCGCGACGATCATGCACTCGCGTCCGGCGATCCGCCCGATCCCGGTCACGATCCCCGCGGCCGGCACCTCACCGTCGTAGAGACCGTGCGCGGCGAACGCCGACAACTCGAGGAACGGCGCACCCGGATCGAGCAGCAGGTCGATCCGCTCGCGCGCGAGCAGTCGGCCGCGCGCCCGGTGCCGCGCAGCCGCCTGGGCACTGCCGCCGGCGGCGATCTGCGCGCTGTGGCGCCGCAAATCCGCGACGATCGACGTCATTTCGGCAGTGTTAGCGGCGAATTCCGCGCTGTTCACGTCGATTCGAGTCTCGATCCGGAGCATCTTGCCCTCGACCGCCTGATTGTCGGACAATCATACTATCTCAGCGCGTGAAGGAATCCAACATGGCGACCATCGAGTCATGCCCGGAAGAGGACCTCGATACCGGCCTCGACGAGGACGTGCGCTCGCTGCGCGCCGCGGTCCGGCGCTTCACCCTCCAGGAGATCGCGCCGCGCGCGGCGACGATCGACCGTGAAGATGCGTTCCCGCGCGACCTGTGGCCGAAGCTCGGCGCGCTCGGGCTGCTCGGCATCACCGTGCCCGAGGAATACGGCGGCGCCGGGCTCGGCTATCTCGCGCACACGGTCGCGATGACCGAGATCTCGCGCGCGTCGGGCGCGGTCGGCCTGTCGTACGTCGCGCATTCGAACCTGTGCGTGAACCAGCTGCGCCTGAACGGCACCGCCGCGCAGCTCGAGCGCCATCTGCCGAAGCTGGTCGCCGGCGAGCACGTCGGCGCGCTCGCGATGTCCGAGCCCGAGGCCGGCTCCGACGTCGTCGGGATGCGGCTCAGCGCGCGCCGCGCCGCGGACGGCTACCGCCTCAACGGCCGCAAGATGTGGATCACCAACGGCCCCGACGCCGACGTGCTGGTGGTGTACGCGAAGACCGAACCCACGCTCGGCCCGCGCGGGATCACCGCGTTCATCGTCGAGCGCGACCGACCCGGATTCTCGGTCGCGCAGAAGCTCGACAAGCTCGGGATGCGCGGCTCCTCGACCGGCGAGCTGGTGTTCGAGGACTGCCTGATCCCGGCCGAGAACGTGCTCGGCGAGGAGAACGGCGGGATCCGCGTGCTGATGAACGGCCTCGACTTCGAGCGCGTGGTGATCTCGGGCGGTCCGCTCGGGCTGATGGCGGCCGCGCTCGACGTCGTGCTGCCGTACGTGCGCGAGCGGCGTCAATTCGGCCAGCGGATCGGCAGCTTCGAACTGATGCAGGGCAAGATCGCCGACATGTACACCGCGTTCAACGCGGCGCGGGCGTACGCGCACGAGGTTGCGCGCGCCTGCGACGCGGGCAGCAAGACCCGCCGCGCGGCCGCGGCCTGCCTGCTGAACGCCTCCGAGCTCGCGGTCCGGGTCGCGCTCGAGGCGATCCAGGCGCTCGGCGGCAACGGTTACATCAACGACTACGCGACCGGGCGGCTGCTGCGCGACGCGAAGCTCTACGACATCGGCGCCGGCACCCAGGAGATCCGCCGCATGCTGATCGGCCGCGAACTCGTCGAGGCGGCGTGAGCGCGACCTTCGAACCGCTGCCGTTCGCGCCCGGCTATCGTCGGGTCGCGAGCGAGATCGCCGCGCGCATCCTCGACCGCAGGCTCAAGGTCGGCGAGCCCCTCCCCCCGGAAGCCGAGCTCGCGACCCAGTTCGGGGTGAACCGCTCGACGATCCGCGAGGCGCTGCGCGAGCTCGAGAGCGCGGACCTCGTCGCCCGCCGGCGCGGAACGAAGCGCATGGTGGTCGCACGGCCCGCGCCGACGCGGGTCGCCGGGCGCCTCCGCCAGGCGCTCGCGCTGCACGACGTGAGCGGCCGTGAGGTCTGGGAAATGCTCGAGGTGCTCGAGCCGCCGGCGGCGGAAAGTGCCGCGGCCGCGCGAACCCCCGCCGCGCTCGAGCGCATCGAGGCCGCGGTCGCCGCGTATCACGCCGATCATCGCGACGCGCGCCGCGCGGTCGACGGCGTCGCCGAGTTCTTCCGCGCGGTCGCCGCCGCGACCGGCAACCAGGTGCTGCCCCTGATGCAGGAGCCGCTCCTGCAGCTCCTCGCGGCGGCGCTGCGGGTGCTGATCGACGCCGCGCCGCCCGCGCGCGCGCGCATCGCGACCGCGCAGCACGAGATCTGCGCGGCGATCGGCGCGCGCGACGGCGCGCTCGCCCGCACCTGGATGACGCGGCACGTGCGCGACTTCCGGCGCGGCTTCGAGATCTGCGGGATCGACCTCGACAGCCCGGTGCCGTTCGCCTGAACGGCCGCGCGGCGGCTCAGCCGTCGGCGAGCCCCGCAAGCGGGTGGACCCCGGGCGCGACGCGGAAGAACGCCTCGACGGTGGCTCGATCGACCTCGTCGATCCGCGCCGGCCGCCAGCGCGGTCGCTTGTCCTTGTCGACGATCAGCGCCCGCACGCCCTCGACGAGATCGCCGTGGGCGAAGCAATGCTGCACGATCGTGTACTCCATCCGCAGGCAGGCCGCGAGCCCGAGTCCGCGGCCGAGCCGCAGCGCCCGCAGCGCGACCGCGAGCATCGTCGGCGAGCGCCGGCCCATGAGTTCGGCGGTCGCCGTCGCCCAGTCGCGAAGCTCGGGGTCCGATTCCGCGGCGAGCGACTCGAGGATCGCCATGACCGAGGGCTGCGCGAAGTGCCGATCGATCGCGCCGCGCCACCGGGAGAGCGCCGCCGCGGGCGCCGGTTCGGCGAGCGCCGCGAGCACCGCGCGCGCGTCTTCGAACGACAGGCCCGCGCCGCGTTCACCCGAGCTCGCCGCCATGCGCTCGCGCAACGCGTCCTCGACGCGCGCACGCGCGTCCGGCCCGAGGTAGTGATCCGCGAGGCCCGCCGCGATCGCGTCCGCCGCGCCGAGTTCGCTGCCGGTCAGCGCGAGATACGTGCCGATCTCGCCCGGCAGGCGCGACAGGAAGTAGCTGCCGCCGACGTCGGGGATCAGGCCGATCCCGACTTCCGGCATCGCGATGCGCGTCCTTTCGC
>JAKBCG010000012.1 GCA_021808035.1 Pseudomonadota bacterium | reverse complement strand
TGCCGTCGTCGCGATACGCGGAGGCCAGCTCGAACATCGCCATGTTGAGCGCGTGCCACCCGGCGAGCGTGATGAACTGGAACCGGTAGCCCATCGCCGCGAGCTCCTCGCGCCAGCGCTTCATCGAGTCCGCATCGAGGTTGGCCTGCCAGTTGAAGCTCGGCGAGCAGTTGTACGCGAGGAGCTTGTCCGGAAACTCGCGTCGGATCGCCTCGGCGAATCGCCTCGCCTGCGCGAGATCCGGACGCGAGGTCTCGCACCACACGAGGTCGGCATACGGCGCGTACGCGAGGCCGCGGGCGATCGCCTGATCGATGCCGGGTTTCACGTAGAAGAAACCCTCGCTCGAGCGCTCCCCGGTCAGGAATCCCCGGTCGCGTGGGTCGTGGTCGGAGAGCAGCAGGTTCGCCGCATCCGCGTCGGTCCGCGCGATCAGCACCGTCGGGACCCCGGCGACGTCGCTCGCGAGGCGCGCGGCCAGCAGCTTGTTGATCGCTTCCTCGGTCGACACCAGCACCTTGCCGCCGAGGTGTCCGCATTTCTTCGCCGACGAGAGTTGATCCTCGAAATGGACCCCGGCGGCACCCGCGCGGATCATCGCCTTCATCAGCTCGAACGCGTTCAGGTTGCCGCCGAAGCCCGCCTCGGCGTCCGCGACGATCGGCACCAGCCAGTCGACCGTCCCCTTGCCCGAGAGGGTCTGGATCTGGTCGGTTCGCAGCAGCGCGTTGTTCAGCCGCTCGACCATCCGTGGGACCGAGTCCACCGGATAGAGGCTCTGATCGGGGTACATCTCGCCGGCGGTGTTCGCATCGCCGGCGACCTGCCAGCCGGAGCAGTAGATCGCCCGCAGGCCGGCCTGCACCGCCTGAACGGCCTGGTTGCCGCTCATGCAGCCGAGCGCGCCGATCACCGGCAGCTCATGGAGCTGGCGCCAGAATTTCTCGGCGCCGAGCCGCGCGAGGCTGTGTTCGATCCGCACCGAACCCCTGAGCTTCACGACCTCGTCGGACGAGTACGGGCGGCGCACGCCGCGCCAGCGGGGGTCGTCGCGCCATTCGGCCGTCAGTGCCTGCGCAGCGCTCGCGAGATCGATCATGGGACGGTCCTCGGTTGGATGGATTCGGGGCGGAGAACAGCGTAGATTATTCACTAAGAGAAATTTGACTATTGAAATTTGACATTGTGAAATTAACACGAGTGTCAGGATGTCCGGACTGATCCGCCAGGGCCATCTCCTCGGCGCGAAACTGCGCGCGCTGCGCAAGCGGAACGGCCTCACCCTCGACGAGCTCTCGGCCCGCTGCGTGCAGATCGACGCGGCGGCGGCCCCGTCGGTGTCCTACCTCAGCATGGTCGAGACCGGCAAGCGGATGCCGTCGGCGGACATGCTGGAGATGCTCGCGGGCATCTTCAGCAAGGAGCCGCGCTGGTTCCTCGACGAGAACACCCAGATCGAGGCGCTCCCGCCGCGGCGCGAGCGTGGCGGGCTCGCGGCGATGCCGCTCGAGCCCGCGTTCCTGTTCTCGCACGAGCTGCTGCAGAACGCGCTCCCCGAGCTGCTCTCGCAGACCGGAACGACCGGACGGCAGTTCGCGCAACTGCTGATCCGCGTGTGGCAGGAGACGCACCACAACGACTTTCCGGACATCGAGCGCGCCGCGGAGGCCGCGGGTCAGCGACGCATGCCGCTGTCGGCGGAGCAGGTCGCCGAGATCTTCAGGCACCACGGGCTGAAGCTGCGCTGGTTCGACGCGACGGCGGGCCACGGCCGCGATGCGTTGGTGCGCGCGCGCTTCGAGGCGCCCGACACCGTGTTCGTGAACTCCCGGCTGCGCAATCAGCCGGCGCGGCTGAAGTACGATCTCGCGTTCTTCGTCGGCCACAAGATCCTGCACAACGGCGACGGCCTGATCTCCCCGCACAGCGCGACCCCGGCCGGCGACCGCGACGTCCCCGGGAGCGTCGCCGGCATGGGCGCGCAGGACGTGCTGCACGCGTGGCGGGACTTCGAGTGCAGTTTCTTCGCGGGCGCACTGCTGTGCCCGCGGCTGCCGTTCCGGCGCTTCCTGATCCGCGAGGCGCACAGCGTCGCGGCGGCGAAGAAGCTCGACGTGACCGCGGCGCTGGTGATGCGGCGGATGACCGCGGTGTCGCCGTACCGGCACTGGCACTTCTTCGACGCCTATCCGCCCGGGTACCTGCGCGCGGTCTACCGCGCGAATGGGATTCCCCTGCCCTGGGGCAACATGAGCAAGGTCTCGGACCCCTGTCCGCGCTGGGCCGTGTTCCGGCTGCTGCGCGGGACGCCGGCCGCAACGGGCGCGAGCGCGCCGACCTCGCAGATCTCGGTGATGAACGACGGCGTCCGCGACCGGCTCTACTGCTGCCATTCGCTGGTCACCCGCGACGCGAACCGGGTGCCACACGTGCTGTCGGTCGGGGTCGACCTGCAACCCGCGCTCGCGGCGCAGGGCTTCGACGCGGACGGCGTCGTCGCCGAGGTCGCCGAGTCCTGCCGCGCGGGCGGCGGCGACGGACCGATCCCGGCGCGCGCCGCGGCGAGCATCCACGCGGTCTCGCAGGTGCTCAACATCGCGTGGATCGCGGCGGCGGCCGGCGCCCCGGCCTCCGTGATCTGCCCGCGCAGCGGCGGCTGCCCGCGCCGCCCGCGCGGTTGCGCGCCGGTCGAGCCGCCCGCGACCTAGCTCACGCGCCGGGAGGTCCAGAGAGGCCGAGCGCGCGGCGTCGCACGTCCATCAGCTTCAAGATCATCGGGGTCAGGATGAGCTGCATCGCGAGCTCCATCTTGCCGCCGGGTACGACGATGATGTTCGCGCGCGACATGAACGAATCGTGGATCATCGACAGCAGGTACGGGAAGTCGATCCCCTTGGGGTTCTCGAACCGGATCACCACGAAGCTCTCGTCGGCGGTCGGAATGTGCCGCGCGACGAACGGGTTCGAGGTGTCGACGGTCGGCACGCGCTGGAAGTTGATGTGCGTGCGCGAGAACTGCGGACAGATGTAGTTCACGTAGTCCGGCATCCGGCGCAGCACGGTGTCGACGACCGCTTCGGTCGAATAGCCGCGCGCGTCGCGGTCCCGGTGCAGCTTCTGGATCCATTCGAGGTTGATGATCGGCACGACGCCGATCGTGAGATCCGCGTGCTGCGCGACGTTCACCTCCGGGGTCACCACCGCGCCGTGCAGTCCTTCGTAGAACAGCAGGTCGGTGCCCTCCGGAATGTCCTCCCACGGGGTGAACGTCCCCGGGGTCTGTCCGTAGGGCGCGGCCTCCGCGTCGTTGTGCAGGTACCGGCGCATCCGGCCGCGACCGTTCTGCCCGTAGCTGCGGAACAGCGCCTCGAGGTCGGCGAACAGGTTGTTCTCCGGTCCGAAGTGACTGAGGTGATGATCGCCGCGCGCGGCGGCCTCGGCGATCTTTTTCTTCATCTCCTCGCGATCGTAACGGTGGAAGGAATCCCCCTCGATGTACGCCGCGCGGATCTTCTCGCGGCGGAAGATCCACGCGAACGTGCGGGTCACCGAGGTCGTTCCGGCGCCGGAGGAGCCGGTCACCGCGATGATCGGGTGCTTGGCGGACATCAGTCGCTCCTTGCGGGGCTTGCGTCGGGGACGGTCAATCGTCGATGAACAGCGAGCGCTCCTTGAACAACGGCGAACGGTAGACCGTGTCGAGCCCCCGGTCGTGCTCGAGATGATAGCGCTCGATCCGCTCGACTTCGCTGCGGCAGCCGAGTACCACGGGGACCCGCTGGTGCAGCTCGCCGGGCGCCACCTCGAGCACGCGGCCGCGACCGGTCGACGCGGCGCCGCCGGCCTGCTCGATCAGCATCGCGATCGGATTCGCCTCGTACAGCAGGCGCAGGCGGCCTGGCCGCGCCGGATCCCGATTGTCCTTCGGGACCAGGCACAGGCCGCCGCGGATCAGGATCCGGTGCGTCTCGGCGACCAGCGACGCGACCCAGCGCGTGTTGAAGTCCTTGCCGCGCACGCCCGACCGGCCGGCGAGGCATTCGGCGACGTACCGTTTCACCGGCGGCTCCCAGAACCGCTCGTTCGAGGCGTTGATCGCGAACTCGCAGGTCTCTTCCGGGATCCGCATGTCGGGATGGGTCAGCACGAATTCGCCGAAACCGCGATCGAGCGTGAACCCGTGAACGCCCCGGCCGACGGAGAGCACGAGCATGGTCGTCGGACCGTAGATCGCATAGCCGGCGCCGACCTGCTGGGTGCCGGGTTGCAGGAAGTCGGTGACCGCCGGCGGTTCTGTCCCGCGCGGCGCGCGCAGCACCGAGAAGATGCTGCCGACCGGCGCGTTCACGTCGACGTTGGTCGAGCCGTCGAGCGGATCGAAGCACAGCAGATAGCGGCCGCGGGGATAGTCGCCGGGGATCGGGTAGGGGTCCTCGAGTTCCTCCGAGACCATCCCGGCGAGATCACCGCCGAATTCGGTCGTCCGCAGGAAGATGTCGTTCGCGATGCGGTGGAGCGTCGTCGACGGTGCGTCCGGTGCGGTCGCGACGCCTGTCTCACCGGGCGCCCCGGCGAGCGCGCCGCGCCCCACCAGGAAGCTGATCCGTTTGCAGGCGAGCCGCATGTGATTGAGCAACGCGGTGAATTCCCCGCTCGCACCGGGGAAGCGCCGCTGTTGCGAGATCATGAACTCCGTGATCGTCATTTCCCGATGGGTCATCGTTCATGCCTCCGATCCGGTGGGCGCCGCGGGCCCGGCGAACACGCGGCTCGCGCGCAGGTCCTGCGCCTCGATCGTCATCAGGTCCTCGCGCGACACGGGTCGGTCGCGGCTCGCGACCAGGCGGCTCGCCTGCCGCAGCCGCGCACGGTCGAGCGCGTTGCGCACGGAGCGGGCGTTCGCGAAGTGCGGCTGCCGCATCCGCCGCGGGATGTACTCGCGCAGCGCCTCGAGCCCCGACGGGCTCAAGCGGTACTGCATCGTCTGCAGCATCTGCAGCGCGATCCGCTCCAGTTCGGCGGCGCCGTAGTCGGGGAACTCGACGTGGTGCGCGATCCGCGACGACAGGCCGGGGTTCGACCGGAAGAACGTTTCCATGCGATCGGCGTATCCGGCGAGGATCACGACCAGATCATCGCGCTGGTTCTCCATCACCTGCATCAGGATCTCGATCGCCTCCTGGCCGTAGTCGCGCTCGTTCTCCGGCCGATGGAGATAGTAGGCCTCGTCGATGAACAGCACGCCGCCCATCGCCTTCTTCAACACGTCCTTGGTCTTCGGCGCGGTATGCCCGATGTACTGCCCGACGAGGTCGTCGCGCGTGACCGCCACCAGGTGGCCTTTGCGCACGTAGCCCAGGCGATGCAGGATCCGCGCCATCCGCAACGCGACCGTCGTCTTGCCCGTGCCGGGGTTCCCGGTGAAGGACATGTGCAGCGACGGCGTGCCGGCGGACAGGCCGAGCTGCCGGCGGGCGCGCTCGACGAGGAGGAGGGCGGCGATCTCGCGGACCCGCGCCTTCACGGGCTGCAAACCCACCAGGGCCCCGTCGAGCTCCTCGAGGACCTCGTGGACCTGGGTGTCGGCGGCGAGCGCGCGCAGGTCGACCTCGACCGGGACCGCGCTCGCGCTGCCGGCCGGGGCGACGTCGTTCATCCGGCGCCACCGTCGCGCGACCGATAGCGCCGCCCTTGCGGCGCACCCGTCGCGTAGCTCTCGATCGTGTAGCGAATGCGCCGGCCCTCGTCCTCGGTGCGCCGCAATGCGAACCCCGGCTCGTCGGCCGGTCGGTTCACGATGAACGACAGCCGGGTCGTCTCGAAGCCGAGGGTGGAATCGAACGCGTTGACTCGCACGTATTCATGTGGGTGCGCGCGGCGGCACGCGTCCAACTCCTGCATCACCCCGGCGGGATCGCGCAGGTCGAACAGGGGATTGCCCCACATCTCCCAGTAGCAGTTGCGCGGGTGGGGATCGTCCGTGGTCTCGATGCCGATCGCCCATCCTTGCGCGAGCGCGTAGCGCAGCTGCGCGAGGATCTCGGCATCGGTCAAATCCGGCAGGAAGGAGAAGGTGCCCTGGGTGATTCGCATCGCAAGTCTCCGATGGCGCGCCGGCGCCGGTTCAAGCGGTCGTCGCGGTCGGCACGAAGTCGACCGTGTCGGTCGAGGCATAGTCGAACGTCACGTCCTTCCAGGTCTTCAGCGCCGCATCGAGGGGTGCGCACCATTTCGCGGCGTCGGCGAGGATCCGCGGCCCCTCGGTCCACAGGTCGCGACCCTCGTTGCGCGCCTTGATCATCGCCTCCAGCGCGACGCGATTCGCGGTCGCGCCCGCCTGGATTCCCATCGGATGACCGATCGTGCCACCGCCGAACTGCAGCACCACGTCCTCGCCGAGATAGCCGATCAACTGGTGCATCTGGCCGGCGTGGATCCCGCCGGAGGCGACCGGCATCAGCTTGCGAAGCCCCGCCCAGTCCTGGTCGAAGAACAGCCCCTGCTGCAGGTTCTTCGCGGTGACGGCGTCACGGCACACCGAGTAGATCCCCTGGATCACGTTCGGATCGCCCTCGAGCTTGCCCACGATCGTGCCGGCATGCAGGTGATCGACACCGGCCATGCGCATCCACTTGGCGATCACGCGAAACGAGACGCCGTGCGTCTTCTGGCGCGTGTAGGTGCTGTGACCGGCCCGATGCAGGTGCAGGATCATGTCGTTGCGCCGCGCCCATTTCGCCATCGACTGGATCGCGGTGTAGCCGATCACGAGGTCGATCATCACGATGCACGAACCGAGCGCCTTCGCAAACTCGGCCCGCTCGTACATGTCCTCCATCGTCGCCGCGGTCACGTTCAGATAGTGACCCTTGACCTCGCCGGTCGCCGCGGACGCCTTGTTGACGGCCTCCATGCAGTACAGGAACCGGTCGCGCCAATGCATGAACGGCTGGGAGTTGATGTTCTCGTCGTCCTTGACGAAGTCGAGTCCGCCCTTCAGCGCCTCGTAGACCACGCGGCCGTAGTTCTTCCCCGACAGCCCGAGCTTCGGCTTCGTGGTCGCGCCGAGCAGGGGCCGGCCGAACTTGTCGAGCCGCTCGCGCTCGACGACGATCCCCGTCGCCGGACCCTGGAAGGTCTTCAGGTAGGCGACCGGGATCCGCATGTCCTCTAGCCGCAGGGCCTTCAGCGGCTTGAAGCCGAACACGTTGCCGATGATCGAGGCGGTGAGGTTCGCGATCGATCCCTCCTCGAACAGGTCCAACTCGTACGCGATGTACGCGAAGTACTGGCCGGGGGATCCGGGGACGGCATCGACCCGGTAGGCCTTCGCACGGTAGCGCTCGCAGGCGGTCAGCCGGTCCGTCCAGACCACGGTCCAGGTCGCGGTCGAGGACTCGCCCGCGACCGCCGCGGCCGCCTCGACCGGATCGACGCCGTCCTGCGGCGTGATCCGGAACACCGCGATCACGTCGGTGTCCTTCGGTTCGTGATCCGAATCCCAGTAGCCCATCTCGGCGTAAGGCATCACGCCCGATCGGTAACGTTCGGCGGCTTCCCGCATGGCTCGTGGCTCCTGATCGAGGGGGCATCGCGCCCGATGACCCGACTGTATCGGACGGTATCGATCAGGAGAAATCAGTTTTGGTTTGGATTATTATCAGATTTTTCTTATGTACGGATCCACACGATCCGGGACGGGCGCATCGATGTCAATCCGCAACGTGACCTTGCGACAGCTGCGCATCTTCGAGGCGGTTGCCGCCGAGCGCTCGTTCTCGCGCGCGGCCGAGCGGCTGCACCTCACCCAACCGGGTGTCTCGATGCACGTTCGCGATCTCGAGGCGCGGGCCGGGCTCCCGTTGATCGAACGGATCGGACGCCGTTTCGAACTCACGGAGGCGGGCCGGGATCTGCTCGACGCGGCGCGCGGGGTGACCCGCGCGCTCGAGGAGGCGCAGCAGCGCATCGATGCGCTGCAGGGCTTGCGGCGCGGTCGCCTCGACATCGCGATCATCAGTACCGCGAAGTATTTCGCGCCGCGGCTGCTCGCGGCGTTCCAGGCCCGCTATCCGGACGCGAGCATCCGTCTCGCGGTCAGCAACCGGACCCAGGTGATCGAACAACTGAACGAGAACCGGGTGGATCTCGCGATCATGGGCCGGCCGCCGGACGGGGGCGGGATGAGCGCGACCGCGTTCGCCGACAATCCCCAGGTGATCATCGCAGCGCCCGATCATCCGCTGGCCGGGGCGAGGTCGATCGAGCCGGCCCGCGTCGCCGCCGAACGCTTCCTCGTGCGCGAGTCCGGATCGGGCACCCGTCTCGCGATGGAGGCGTTCTTCCGCGAGGCGGGCGTCGCGGCGCCGACGGGCATGGAGATGGCGAGCAACGAGACCATCAAGCAGGCGGTGATGGCGGGGATGGGATTGAGCTTCCTCTCGCGCCACACGATCGACCTCGAGGTCGAGACCGGACGCATCGTCGTGCTCGACGTGCGCGGACTGCCGGTCACGCGTCGATGGCACGTCGCGCAGCGCTCGGACAAGCGCCTGATGCCGATCGCCGAAGCTTTCCGGCGCTTCGCGTTGCGCGAAGGCCCCGCGCTGCTGGCGGCCGGCGTCGAGCCACGCCGGTCGCCAGCGAAGCGCCCGCGAGCCCGTTAGAACTTGTGCCGGTACTGCAGCGTGACGGTGAGCGGCTGCAGGGTCGCCACCTGCGGGATCACCGTGTTCGAGGCATCGTACTGCGCATAGCCCACGTAGCCGATGTCGCCGAGGTTCGGCTTCGCGTTCGTCAGGTTGTGCACGTTCAACGAGACCTCGGTCGACCCCTCGTCGACCCCGAAGCGCAGGTCGGCGAGCGAGTAGGCGGGTCGGGTCGCCTGCGCACCGCCGCCGCCGTTCAACAAAGAGACGCTGTTGCCGGTATAGCTGTAGTCCGCCGACACGAAGCCGTCGAGCGACGAGGTCAGCGAGTGCCGGTAGACCGAACCGATCGTCGCGCTCCAGGCCGGCACGCCGGCGATCCGCGAGCCGGTCGCGACCCCGACGATCGCGAGCGCGCCCGGATCGGTGATCCGCGTCTTCTCGTAGCCCGCGCCGAATCGCAGGGTCAGCCGCCGCGTCAAGTGGCCGGAGATGTCGATCTCGCCGCCATCGATCTTCGCGGTGTTGCCGTTGATGTCGAAGTACGCGCCGCAGGGCAACGCGACCTGTTGCTGGAGGTTGTCCCAGTTGATGTGGAACGCCGCCGCGGACACCAAGAGGCCCGGTTGCGGCACCTGGATCTTGGTGCCGATCTCGTAGCTCCACAGCGTATCCGACTTCAACTGGGTGATGTCGTTCACCGGCAGATTCGGCAACGCGCAGAACGGGAGCGAGGCTTGCGCGCCGCCGGCGCGGAAACCCTTGGACGCGGACGCGTAGATCATCGCGTTCTGATCGATCTGGTACTGCAGCCCGACCTTCGGGTCGAACCCGTTCTGGCTGTTGCGCTGGGGATCGCTCGGCGTCGGCCCGAAGTTCATGAAGCCGTCCGCGGTGTAATCCGCCTTCTGCTTCAGCCAGTACTCGCGCGCGCCGAGGGTGAGCTTGTACCGCGTCAGGAAGCGATAGTAGAGCTCGCCGAACACCGAGTAGTCCTCCTCGGTGGCGGGGTTGTTCTGCGTCCACATCACGTCGTTCGGCCATGGCCCGACGACCCCGTTGGTCGCGGTCGCGGCGACGAGGCCGGTCGCGAGCGTCGGGGGTATGAAAAAGCGCGTGTTGGTGTGCGAGTAAAATACGCCGACGATCCCGCTGATCCCGTCGACCGGGTCGAAGCTCGCCCGCATCTCCTCGGTGATCTGGTTGTGGTAGTGCTCGCCGTCCCAGAGGAACGGCTGCGGCGGCAGGCCGCTCACCTGGTAATACCCGGAGAGAATCTGCTGCGTCCCGTAGGTCGAGTCCTCGAGGTCGCGGGTATGGCGATGGAAATAGCTGGTCGAAGAAACGAAGCTCCACCCTTGCCCGTGATAATGGATGTCGAGCGAGGGCAGGGCCCAGTCGTCGGTCGCCTCGGGCTGCACGTCGAACGCCCGGTTCAAGGTGTAGACCGGCGTGAACGACGGCAGCGGTGCGAAAGTCGCCGGGAAGCCGTGGTCCTTGGTGTCCTGGAACATCACCCGGAAGCGCGCGTACAGCGCATCGGAGAGCTGCCACTTCGCGGCGACCGACCCGCCGTAGGTCGTGTCAGCGCCCTGGTTGCCGACGCTGTGGCGCGGCACCGCGAGGAACGGATCGGTCACGGCCGGGCTCGTCGGATCCGGGAAGGTGCGCGTGAGGTAGCCCGCGTCGTGATTCACGAACAGCACCGCGCGCACCGCGAACACGCCGGGGGAGAGCACGGCGTTGCCGATCAGGTTGCCGCCGCCGTCGGCGCTGCCGCCACCCGAGGTCATTCCCGCCTGCGCCATCACGCGGAGCGAGTCCCGCGTCAGGTTCGGCTGCTTCGTGACCAGCCGCACGTCGCCGCCGAGCGAGCTCTCGCCGTACAACGTGCCTTGGGGACCCTTCAGCACCTCGATGTTGTCGATGTCGAGCACGCGCGGGTCGATCGAACCCGGCACCGGCGTGTCGTCGATGTAGAAGCCGGTCGCGCCCGCGGTGCCGAACAGGTTCTGTCCGGTGATGCCGCGGATCGCGACCGTGCGCGCATCCGCGATGCCGGTCGGACCGCCGCCGAAGCTGAACGAGACGTTCGGCGTCTTCGTCGCATAGTCGGTGAAGGACTGGATGTTGTAGTTCTGCAGGCTCGCCGCTGTGAACACGGTGATGCTCGCCGGAACCTTCGCGAGCGGCTGCCGCCGCTTCAACGCGGTCACCATGATGGTCTGCAGCTCGTTGCCGGCGGTCGCAGCGCCGTTCGCCGCGGCGATCGCGACCGTCCCGGTGCCGAGGCAACTGCCCGCCGCGAGCAGTGCCAGGGCCGCGCGAACGCGGGAGGCGGATTGGCGGCTTTCTATTTTCTTTTGACGCATCATGGACTCCCCTGCGGATTTGGGCGGCGGACGCAAGCCCTGCGTCCGTCCGAACTGTGGCGCCGGTATTGTTTAACGACAGCCGTTGGGACGGCTTGCCATTAAACGACAGTTAATTGACAGTAACCGACATATGGGACGAATGAACGGACACTCCGAGCGCCATCGCGCCCCCGACGACCGCGCGGACGACGGGCGCCAGGCGGTACTGACCACTCACCCGGTCGCCGCGCCGGAGACGATCGGCTTCCTGCTCGCGCCGCGCTTCTCGATGCTCGCGTTCACCTGCGCGGTGGAGCCGTTGCGGGTCGCGAACCGGCTCGCGCAACGGGAACTGTATCAATGGCAGACGGTCTCGATCGAAGGACGCCCGGTGGTCGCGAGCAACCGCATGTCCGTGGTCGCCGATCGGTCGATCCGCGAGACGGTCGACTACACGCGGGTCGTCGTCTGCGCGGGCTTCGAGCCCGAGTCCTTGTACGAGGAACGGATCACCCGCTGGTTGCGTCAACTCGGACGCGCCGGCGTCGCGCTCGGCGCGATCGACACCGGGAGCTTCGTGCTCGCACATGCCGGGATGCTCGAGGGCTATCGCGCGACGACCCACTGGGAATCGCTCGAGGGACTGCGCAGCCAGTTCCCGAAGATCGCGATCGCGCCGGACCTGTTCGTCGTCGATCGGAACCGGTTCACCTGCGCGGGCGGCACCGCGGCGCTCGATCTGATGCTGCACGTCGTGCGGCTCCGGCATGGACACCGGCTGGCGGCCGCGGTCGCCGAGCAGTTCATCTACACCCGGATGCGGGAGCCGCGTGAACATCAGCGCATGACCAGCGGCGAGCGCCAGGGGCTCACCGATCCGGCACTCGCGAGGGTCGTGGAAGCGATGGAGGCGAACCTCGAGGAGCCGCTGCCCATTCGCGCGCTGTGCGCGATCGCCGGGGTCGGCGTGCGGCGCTGCGAGCGCGGCTTCCGCCGCCAGTTGCGGCTGTCGCCGCGACGCCATTACTTGAACCTGCGGTTGCAGCGTGCCCGCACGTTCCTGCAATACACGAGCCTGCCGGTGCTCGACGCGGCCGTCGCCTGCGGCTTTCGCAACCTCGCGCATTTTTCGCGCGCGTACAAGCGGTGGGCCGGCGTGCCGCCATCGGCGGACCGCGGCCAGATCCACCAGGGAGTAAGACCCATTCTCAGTTGAACGCGGCCGCTTCCCGGTCGAGCCCGGACGCGGCGAACATTAACCTTTATTTATCACATCGGCGGCGCCAATCGCGCGACAATCACTGCGGGTTTCAACCTGTGAGGACATCCACGATGGAAGGTAAGATCTCTCGCCGCACACTGCTCAAGGGCAGTCTCATCGCCGGCGCCTGCATTCCCGCGCTCGGCCTGATCGCGACCGAAGCGAGCGCCGCGGGCCTGACGCCGCTCAGCCCGACCGACCCGACCGCGGTCGCGCTCGGCTTCGTGACGAACACCGCGAAGGTCGACGACAAGAAATATCCGACGCACAAGCCGAGCCAGCGCTGCGGCACCTGTGCGCAATACCTTGGCAAGCCGGGTCAGGCGCGCGGCGGCTGCAACATCTTCGCGGGACACACGGTGCCGGAAGGCGGGTGGTGCTCGGCCTGGGCGCAGAAGCCGTAACGATGCCAGCACGTCGCGGCCCGTGACGGCCGCGAGGTCTCGCTGCGGAAGCGACGCGAACCGGACCCGGCGTCGGGCCCGGTTCGCCTTTTCACACCGCCTCGCGCTCCCCGACCGCGCCTTCCAGCGCGCCGAAGACGTCGGCGAGCGCCAGACGCCGCATCTCCTGGATCGACAGGATCTGGATACGCTTCGCGCGGACCCGCAGCACGCCGCGGCGTGAGAGTTCGGAGAAGCAGCGGCTCACCGTCTCGCTGCGCAAGCCGAGATAGCGCGCGATGTCCTCGCGGCTCATGCCGAGACGGAATTCCCGCGCCGGGAACCCGCGCGACTGCATCCGCGTGCACAGATTCGACAGGAAACCCGCGACCCGTTCGAGCGCGCCGCGCCCGCGGATCAAGGTCAACAATTCACGCGTGCCGGCGCCGCTGCGTGCGATCAGCTTGATGAACTCACCGGTCGCGTTCGGGAACTGCGCGCACACCCGATAGAACACCCGCCACGGCACCGCGCACACGAACGACGTCTCGACCGCGACACTGGAGAGCTGGCTCCTCGCGCTCGCCGCGTTCTGCACCGTCAGCAACTCCCCCGGCAGGCAGAAGTTCACGATGGATTCGCGTCCGTCGGAACCGTCCGTCTCCTTGATGCACCCGCTGCGCAGCATGTGGAACGCCTCGATCCGCTCGCCCGCGCGGTAGAGCGCGTGGCCACGCGCGATGCGGACGCAGCGGATGCTGAGGAGTGCGGCGCCAACCGGCGATTCCGCGCTCAAGCGCCCCGGGAAACACACGCGGCGCAAACCGCACCACTCGCAATCGCCGCGTCGGGTCTCGCGCATCATCCGTTCGCCCTCGTGCCTGACTCTCATCCCCCCGGGACCACGGGGCCTGCGGGGGGTTCCGCCCGCATTGTAATCTGATCCGGATCAGGTCGCGCAGCCGGCCGCGCCCTTAGGCTTTGCCGATGTCATCGATCCTGAAGCCTCGCGCCGCGACCCCGGCCGGCGACGACGTTCGCCGCGTCCCGGCGCACGCCGCGCTGGTCGAGCGCCTCGCGCGGGTGATCCCGCGTCCGGAAATCGCGCTCGCGCTGCCGCAACTCGAACGCATCGCTGCGCTGAAGGCCGCCCGTGGCGCGGTCGTCGTCGCCCACAATTACCAGATTCCGTTGATCACCGCGGGAATCGCCGACTTCGTCGGCGACTCGCTGGCGATGGCCCGCTACGCGGCGCGCTCCGCCGCCCCCGTGATCGTCGTCTGCGGCGTGCACTTCATGGCCGAATCCGTGAAGCTGCTGTGCCCCGACAAGACCGTGCTGCTGCCGGATTTCGGCGCGGGGTGCTCGCTCGCCGCGTCGGTCACGGCCGAGGATATCCGCGCACTGCGGCAGCGCCATCCGGATTCACCCGTAGTCGCCTACGTGAATACCTCGGCGGCGGTGAAGGCCGAGGCCGACATCTGCTGCACCTCGGCGAACGCGGTCGCGGTCGCGCGATCGCTTGGACGGCCGCACCTGATCATGGTGCCGGATCGACACCTGGCCGACTACGTCGCGCGCATGACCGGGCTCGAGGTCGCCACCTCCGGCGGCCAATGCGAGGTCCACGTCAAATACGCGGGCACCGACATCGAGGAGTATCGCCGCATGACCGGCGCGGTGGTGCTCGCGCACCCGGAGTGCCCGCGCGACGTGCAGGAGCGGGCGGACTTCGTCGGCTCGACCGGCGCGATGGACGAGTACATCGAGACCCGGCGTCCGCCGCGGGTGCTGCTGCTGACCGAGTGTTCGATGGCCGACAACGTGATGCTGCGCCATCCGCGGATCGAGTTCCTGAAGCCGTGCAACCTGTGCGGGTTCATGAAAGCGATCACCCTGGACAGGGTCGAGCGCGTGCTCGAGCGACCGGACGCGGTGATCGAGATCGATCCGGCCCTCGCCGTGCGCGCACGACGACCGATCGAACGCATGCTCGCGCTGTAAGCGCGACCCGATGCGATAAGCACCGATGGAACACTGGGATGCCGACATCCTCGTGGTCGGCGCCGGCGCCGCGGGGCTGAGTGTCGCGCTGCACGCGGCGCCGCGCCGCGTGCTGCTGCTCGCACCCGAAGGACCCGACGCGACGGCGACCTCGCTCGCGAAAGGCGGGATCGCCGCGCCGATCGGCCGCGGCGATTCGGTCGAGTTGCACGCCGCCGATACGCTGAAGGCCGCGGATCACTCGGCGAGCGAGACCGCGATCGCGACGATCGTGTCCGCCGCCGGGGGTGCGATCGACTTTCTGCGCGCGAGCGGCCTGCGATTCGACGGGGCGGCGGACGCGCCGCACCTGCACCTCGAAGCGGGGCACTCTATCGCGCGGATCCTGCACGCGGACGGCGATCGAACCGGCGCGGCGATCCAGCGGGCGCTGTGGGCACGGGCGCGCGCGAGCGCACACGTGACGATCCGGCGCGACCTCGAGGCGGTCGACCTGCTCGCCGGACCGGACGGCACCGCCGGCGCGCTGGCGCTGCGTGCCGACGGCAGCGCGGTCGTGATCCACGCGGCCGAGACCGTGCTCGCGACAGGCGGGATCGGCCAGTTGTTCGCCGCGACCACGAACCCCTCGCACGCGACCGGGCACGGTCTCGCGCTCGCGATCGCACACGGCGCGGCGGTCGCCGGGCTCGAGTTCGTGCAGTTCCATCCGACCGCAATGCGATGCGACAGCGACCCGTTGCCGCTGCTGACCGAGGCCTTGCGCGGCGCCGGCGCCCGGCTGGTCGCCGACGGGCGACCGTTCATGGCCGCGCTCGACCCGCGCGGCGACCTCGCGCCGCGCGACGTGGTCGCTCGAGGCGTATGGCGCGAGCAGAGCGCCGGACGCGAAGTCGCGCTCGATGCCACCGAGATCTTCCGCTCCGGTGCCGGCGGGGAGTTCCCGGGCGCGCAGGCTGCGTGCATCGCCCACGGGATCGACCCGGCCCGCACGCCGATTCCGGTGACCTGCGCCGCGCACTATCACATGGGCGGCATCGTGATCGACGCGTCGGGTCATACGAGCGTGCCGGGCCTGTGGGCGGTCGGGGAGGTCGCCCATACGGGTCTGCACGGTGCGAACCGCCTCGCGAGCAACTCGTTGCTCGAAGCGATCGTCGTCGGCAGCGCCGCGGGCCGCGTGCTCGCGACGGGGCGGCATCGCGAGCGCCGGACCGCGGCCGATCGAGCGGTGCCCGCGCCGTTCGACCCGCGGCAACCCGGATGGCGGCGGTTGCGGGAGATCCTGTGGAAGACGATGGGCCCGGTGCGGGACGATCCGGGCCTCGCGGACGGACTCGCCGAGCTGCGGCAATTGGAGGCGGGGCTCGACCCCGCGCAGCGATCCCTCGCGCTCAGGATCGCGCTCGCCCGCGCGCTGCTCGGCGCGGCGCGCGCGCGCCGCGAGAGCCGCGGGGCGCACTGGCGCATGGACTATCCCGAGCGCGACCGGGGGCGCGACGGCGCCGATGCGGTCGGTATAATGCGCGCCCAGCGACCCGATCGGACGGTGACCCCGTGGACCTGAAGAGTTTCATCGACGACGCGCCGGATTTCCCCCGACCCGGGATCGTCTTCCGTGACATCTCGCGGCTGCTGCGCGAGCGGTTCGAGGCCACCGTCGCCGCGCTCGACGCGCTGCTCGACGCCGCGGAGTGGGACCGAATCGACCTTCTCGCCGGGATCGAGTCGCGCGGCTTCGTGCTTGGTGCCGCGCTCGCGGCGCGGCGCCGCAAGGGTTTCGTGCTGGTGCGCAAGCAAGGCAAGCTCCCACCGCCGGTCGTCGACGAGGCGTACGCGCTGGAATACGGAACCGGCGTGCTCGAGATGCAGCCGGGCCGCGGCCGCGTGCTGATCGTCGACGACGTGCTCGCGACCGGCGGCACGCTGCAGGCGGCCGCGAACCTGTGCGCGCGCGGCGGCTACGATGTCGAAGCGCTCGCGGTGCTGATCGATCTGCGGCTCGCCGACGGGTTCGCGTGGCGTACGCTGCGCCCGCGCGCCGCGATCACCTACTAGCGCTCCGGCAGCAACGTGGCGGCGCTTCCGCGAACCCTGGCCGTGCTCGCGCTCCCGGAGGAGTCGGACGGCGCGTTCGAATCCGCCGGCGTCCCGGTCCTGTACTGCGGCGTCGGCAAGATCAACGCGACGCGCGCACTCACGCGCGAACTGCTGCGCTATGCAGGCGCGGGCGAGCCACCCCCGCGGGTGGTGAATTTCGGCTCGGCCGGCAGCCGCACCCACGATCCGCATCGTTTCTTCGCCTGCGACCGGTTCGTGCAGCGGGACATGGATGCGAGCGGACTCGGCTTCGCGCTCGGCACGACGCCCTTCGATCCGGCCCCCGCGTGCCTGGAATTCCCGACGGTGTTCGCGTCGCTGCCGCGGGCGACCTGCGGCAGCGGCGACTCGTTCGCGACCGGCGAGGTGGGGATCGCCTGCGACGTCGTCGACATGGAGGCCTACGCGCTCGCGAAGGTCTGCTGGCACGAGGGCGCCGCCTTCGGCTGCGTCAAGTACGTCACGGACGGCGCGGACGAGGCGGCCGCGCGACACTGGAAGGACAACGTCCACAAGGCCGCGGTCGAGTTCCTGCGGCTGTATCGGCAGATCGCCGCGCGCGGCGGCTGAGGACGCGCCCGCTGAGGACGCCGCGGCCGAACGCGTCAGGCCGCCCGCCTCAGGCCGCGGCCACCTCGACGAGGCAATCGTAGAACGTCGGTGCGCGGCCGATGTCGGTCAGGCGCTGGTGGGTGAGCTCGTTCGCGTTGGTGCCCGCGACGCCGAACTTGCGCCACCAGACCCC
>JAKBCG010000305.1 GCA_021808035.1 Pseudomonadota bacterium | reverse complement strand
TAACCAGCCGCCCCGACTGCGCACGGATCTCGCGGATCCGCGCCGCGTCGCGCGCGGTCGCGACCGAGCCCTCGACCAACGACAGGTCGTACGGGCCGGGCGCGGCCTGCGAGGTCGCCTCCGCGAAGTGCGCGATCGCAACCCGATCGGCGAGGGCTAGCAGATCCGCTTCGACGTCGAGGAGCGACAGCTGACAGCCGTCGCAGGACGCGAATTTCCATACCGCGAGCGTCGGACGCGTCGGCGTCGCCATTCACAACTCCCGCACCGCGAGCGCGCGCGCGATTCGGTCGAATCGCAGCACCGGTCCGTCCTTGCACACGAATGCGCTCCCGAACTGGCAGTGGCCGCAGAGCCCGATCGCGCACTTCATGTTCCGTTCCATCGACACGAAGAGTTGCGTCGGCTCGAGACCGACCGTGAGCAGGCGCTCCGCGGTGTGCCGCATCATGACCTCCGGACCACAGACGAACGCGGTCGCTTTCCGCGGGTCGAGTTCGAGCTGCGGAATCAGGTGGGTGACGACGCCGACGTGCCCGCTCCAGTCGGCATCCCCCCGATCGACGGTCACTTCGACCTCGAGATCCGTACGCCCCTGCCAGGTGGCGAGCGGCGCCCGGAACAGGACCTCGCGCGGCGTTCGCATGCCGGCGAGCACGGCGACCCGGCCATAGTGCGCTCGGTCGGCGAGCACGCGCAGCAGCGCGGGCCGCAGCGGCGCGAGGCCCAGGCCGCCGGCGATCAGGACGAGGTCGCGGCCTCGCGCCGCGGACATCGGCCACCCTGCGCCGAACGGGCCACGCACCCCGACCGACGCGCCGACGGCAAGCCCGGCGAGCGCGCGACTGACCGGGCCGACTGCGCGGACCGTGTGCACGAGCCGCGCGCGATCGGCGGGATCGCCGCTCAGACTGATCGCAGCCTCGCCGATCCCGAACGCGTACAGCATGTTGAACTGTCCCGGCTCGAACGCCGGCGCCTCGCCGGCGGCCGGCGCGAGCTCGAGGCTCACCGTGTCGTTGAGCTCGGGCCGTACCGCGTCGACGCGGTAGCGACGCGGAACCCAGGTCGCCTCGGGTGCCGCGCTCACGACGTCGGGTCTCGATACACGTCGAGGTGTTGTAGTCGGGTCGCCTGCAGGCGATCGATCGCCGCCCGCAACACGCCTTGCAGCAGGTGGTAGCCGAGCCGCGGGTCGGCGTCGCAGCGCTCGCGCACGCGGCGCGCATCGATCGCGACCACTCGCACCGGCTGCACCGCCCGGGCATCGCACGCCCAGCGGTACGGCGGCAGGATCCAGGACAGACCGACCAGATCGCCGGGACCGAGGGTCAGGAGCACTTCGGGGGGGCGCGCGGGCGCGTGCACCTCGAGCGCGACGCGTCCCTGCTCGATCAGAAAGCACTCGTCGGCCGGCGCCCCGACCCGCAGGAGATACTCGCCTGGCAAGTACTCGACCGTGCGCGTGCATCCCGCGACCGCCTCGCCGAGATCCTCAAGGCGCATGCGCGTCGCTCCCCGACGGGGCGCCGGGCTCATCGCCGATCGCCGCCGCTTCCGCAGCGAGGTCGATCCCGGCAGGACACCAGGTCACGCAACGGCCGCAGCCGACGCAACCGAGCATGCCGAACTGGTCGAGCCACGCGGACAACTTGTGGGTGATCCATTGCCGGTACCGGGCCGCGGTGCTCGCGCGAACGCTGCCGCCGTGCAGATGAGAAAAGCCCAGCGTGAAACACGAGTCCCAGTGCCGCTCGCGGGTCGCGGTCGTGCCGGCGAGATCGGTCCGGTCGACCATCGTCGTGCAGAAGCACGTCGGGCAGACGGTCGTGCAGTTCGCACAGCCCAGACAGCGTTCGGCGATCGCCGCCCAGCGCGGATGCTCGGGTGTCTCGCGCAACCGGCGCGCGACACGCTCCCGATCGAAGCGCTCCGGCATCGCCGCCGCACAGCGTGCGCTCACCGCCCGGGCGGCTGCGATCGCGGCCGCAGGCGCGGGTCGACCGGGCAGCTGCGCGACGAGCTCGGCACCGCGATCGCTGCCGACCTCGACGACGAAACGGTGCCGAGAATCGTGGAGTTCCGTCAACGCAAGGTCGAAGCCGCGTTCGACGCGCGGGCCGGTACCGGTCGACGTGCAAAAGCAGCTCCTGCCGGGCGACGCGCAGTTCACCGCAACCAGGAACGAGCCGTCCCGGTGGTGCTGGTAGCCCGGATCCGGGTACGGGCCCTCGAGGAACACTCTGTCGAGCACCCCGATCGCGGCGATCTCGCACGCGCGGATCCCGAGGAACGCCTGGCGAGGCACGCCCGCCGGTGCGCTCTCGATCGGCACGAACGCCGCGCCCTCGCGCCGGAACCGGAACTCGGTCTGCTGCGGCGGATGGAGCCAGCGCTTGAAGGAATCAGCGCCCGGCGAGAACCCGAAATACCCTGCGCCGGGCGCGTCCGCGAGACGATAACGGCCCGGGGACTGCGTCGTCGTGCAATCGCGCGGCATGTCCTCGAGCCGCGCGACCTCGTCGAACACGATCGCGTCGCCGCGCCGGCGAGGCCCCCGCACCGCGTAGCCACGCGCGGTCAGCGCGTCGATCAGGGCTTGCAGTGCGGGCGCCTCGATCAGGCGCGCCTCGGCGGCGTCGCGTTCGGGCATGGACCCTCCTCCACGAGACATCAGATGCTCGACGGATCCGAACGGGGGAGCAATACGCACTTTCCGCGGCCGGGCCTCGACCCGCGCGAGGTCGCGGGTTTCTTTCGCGAAGCGCTGCGATTACCCTGTCGATCGATGGATACCGCCGGCGCGCTTCGCCCCACGGCCGCCTACCGACCGCGGATCAACCCCTGGTTGATCGCGCCGATCGTCGCGCTCGCCGCGTTCATGGAAGTGCTCGACATCTCGATCGCGAACGTATCCTTGCCGCACATCGCCGGCAATCTCGGCGCGAGCCAGGACGAGTCGGCGTGGGTGTTGACCTCGTACCTCGTCACGAACGCGATTTCGATGCCGGTCTCCGGCTGGATCTCGACGACGATCGGCCGCAAGCGCTTCTTCCTGATCTGCATCATCGGCTTCACGATCGCCTCGCTCCTCTGTGGGATCGCGCCGAGCCTCGCGGCCCTGGTGTTCTTCCGCGCGCTGCAGGGCGCCGCCGGCGGCGGCCTGCAGCCGACGGCGCAGGCGATCCTGACCGACACCTTCCCGCCGAAACAGCGCGGGATGGCGTTCGCGGTCTACGGAATCTCGGTCGTGTTCGCGCCGGCGCTCGGGCCGACGCTCGGCGGCTGGATCACCGACAACATCTCCTGGCGCTGGGTGTTCCTGCTGAACGTGCCGGTCGGCGCGGTGCTGGTGT
>JAKBCG010000304.1 GCA_021808035.1 Pseudomonadota bacterium | reverse complement strand
CGACAGCCCCGTGATCACCTCGGGCATCACCAGCGGCGCGGTCGTCATCGCGGTGAACGCGAACCGGCCCCGGAACCGCGGGAAGCGCGCGAGCCCGTAACCCGCGAGCGTGCCGAGGATCACCGACCCGGTCGCGTTCGCGATCGCCACCTGGAGCGAGATCCACGCGGCCCCGAGGATCTCCTGGTCGTGCAGCAGCGCGCCGAACCACTTCAGCGTCGGCGAGTGCGCATGATCCCAGACGGTGACGAGCTGCGAGGCGTTGAACGAGTAGACGACCATCGACGCGATCGGCACGTACAGGAACGCGTAGCCGAACGCGAGGCAGGTGATCACGAACGCCGAACGGCGGCTCACGAGTCGCCTCCGCGCGACTGGATGCGCAGGTACGCCATCATGCACGGCACCAGCACCAGCAGCATCACGATCGCGATCGCGCTCGCGACCGGCCAGTCCCGGTTGCTGAAGAACTCGTCCCAGAGGATCCGCCCCATCATCAGGGAATTCGGGCCGCCGAGCAGCGTCGGGATCACGAACTCCCCGGTCGCCGGGATGAACACCAGCATCGACGCGGCGACGATGCCGTTGCGCGACAACGGCAGCGTGACCTTGTAGAACGCCTGCCACGGGCGGCAGCCGAGGTCCTGCGCGGCCTCGACGAGCTGCCAGTCGAGCTTCTCGAGGTTCGCGTACAGCGGCAGGATCACGTACGGCAGGTACGAGTAGACGATGCCGACGTACATCGCGAACGGCGTGAACAGCAAGGTGAGCGGCTGGTGGATCACGCCGAGCGAGATCAGGGTCTCGTTGATCAGGCCGTTGGCCTTGAACAGGCCGACCCAGGCGTAGATCCGCAGCAGCTGCGAGGTCCAGAACGGCAGCACGACGAGCAGCAGCAGGAGATTGCGCGAGCGCGCGCCGGCGCGGGCGATCCCGTAGGCCATCGGGTAGCCGATCGCGAGGCTGAAGACCGTCGACAGGAACGCGACCTTCAGCGAGTTCAGGAACGCGTCGCTGTAGAGCCGGTGCGAGAACATCGCGAGGTAGTTGCGCAGGTCGAGCTGGATCTCCAGCACCGACCGCGAGGTCCACACGAGCAGCGGCTTGTACGGCGGAATCGCGAGCGCCGCGTGCGAGAACGAGATCTTCAGCACGATCAGGAACGGCGCGACGAAGAACGCGATCAGCCACAGGTAGGGCAGCGCGACGACGAGGCCGCGGCTCGAGACTCCGTGTCGCTCCAGGCGGCGCAGCAGCCGTTCCATCGCTCAGCGCGTCACGACGACCGGACTCGCCGCGTCCCAGCTGAGGTACACCTCGCCGTCCCGCTCGACCGGCTCGCCGTGCCGCGCGGTGTTCGGACGCGTGACGCGGACGAGCTTGCCGGTCGCGAGGCGCACGACGTAGATCGACAGGTCGCCGAGATAGGCGACGTCCTGCACGATCCCGCGCGTGACGTTGTCGGTCTGCGGCGGAGCGTCCAGGGTCATCGCGATCTTCTCCGGACGCAGCGCCGCCCACAGCGTCGCCTCGGGCGGGGAGCTGATCCCGTGGCCGACGAGGATCGTCCCGCCGAGCTCCGCCGAACCGATCCGCACATAATCGGGCTCGTCCTCGACGAGCCGGCCCTCGAACAGGTTCACCGACCCGATGAAATCGGCGACGAACTTGCTGTTCGGGAACTCGTAGATCTCGGCCGGCGTGCCCGCCTGCACGATCGTCCCGCGATCCATCACGCCGATCCGGCTCGCGAGCGTCATCGCCTCCTCCTGGTCGTGGGTCACGACGAGGAAGGTCACGCCGAGCTTGTCCTGCAGCCCGATCAGCTCGAACTGCGTTCGCTCGCGCAGCTTCTTGTCGAGCGCGCCGAGTGGCTCGTCGAGCAGCAGCAGCTTCGGGCGCTTCACGAGCGAGCGCGCGAGCGCGACGCGCTGGCGCTGGCCGCCGGAGAGCTGCCCCACCTTGCGCTTCGCGTATTCGCCGAGCTGGACCATCTCGAGCATCGCGGCGACGCGCTCGCGGATCACGGTCTTCGGCAGCCGGTCCTGCTTCAGGCCGAAGGCGACGTTCTGCTCGACGTTCATGTGCGGGAACAGCGCGTACGACTGGAACATCATGTTCACCGGCCGATCGTACGGCGGCACGTCGGTCACGTCCTCGCCGTCGATCAGGATCCGTCCGCTGGTCGGCGTCTCGAAGCCGCCGAGCATCCGCAACAGCGTGGTCTTGCCGCAGCCCGAGGCGCCGAGCAGGCAGAAGATCTCGTGCTCGTAGATCTTGAGGCTGACGTCGTCGACCGCGGTGAACTCACCGAACTTCTTGCTGACCCGCCGCAGCTCGACATAGGGCTTCGCATCCGGGTCGTTCCAGGGTTCTCCGCCCGTCCGGCGCCCGGTTGCAGCCGCCATCGCTCAGCGTCCCGTCTTGAACCGTTCCCACATGCGCGTCAACGCGCGCGTGTGCGCCGAGGTGTCGGCGAGCTGCACCGCGAGGTCGCGGATCTGCTCGGCGGTCGGGTAGATCGCCGGATTCGACTTCACGTCCGCGTGCACGTACGGTTGCGCGGCCGCGTTCGCGTTCGCATAGCGCTTGTAGTTCGACACCTCCGCGATCACCTTCGGATCCATCATGTAGTTGATGAACGCGTAGGCGCTGTCCGGATGGGGCGCCCCCTTCGGAATCGCGAGCATGTCGAACCAGAGCACCGAACCCTCCTTCGGGACGACGTACCGGACGTCGATGCCGTTCCCCGCCTCGCGCGCACGGTCCCGCGCCTGCATCACGTCGCCGTTGTAGCCGAGCGCGACGCACAGGTCGCCGTTCGCGAGCGCCTGGATGTACTCGGAGGAATTGATGTTGCGGATGTAGGGCCGGACCTTCATCAGCACGCTTTCCGCCGCCTCGAGGTCCGCCGGGCTCTGCGAGTTCGGGTTGCGGCCGAGGTAGGAGAGCACCGCGCGCTCGACGTCCGCGGGCGTGTCGAGCACGCTGATCCCGCACTTCGAGAGCTTCGCGGCGACGGTCGGATCGAAGATCATCCGCCAGCTGTCGACCGGCGCGTCGGGCATCAGCGCCGCGACCATCTTCGGGTTGTAGCCGATCCCGTCGGTGCCCCACATGTAGATCACGCCGTGCGCGTTGCCGGGATCGAATTCCTGCACGCGCGCCATCAGCCGCGGATCCAGGTTCTTCAGGTTCGGCAGCTTCGACTTGTCGAGCCGCAGGTACACGCCCGCCTTGATCTGCCGCGCGAAGTAGGACGAGGTCGGCACGACGACGTCGTAACCGCTGTCCCCGGCGAGCAGCTTCGTCTCGAGCGTCTCGTTGGTGTCGTAGTAGGAGACGTTGACCTTGATG
>JAKBCG010000303.1 GCA_021808035.1 Pseudomonadota bacterium | reverse complement strand
GCTCGAGCTCGGCTACTTCGGCCTGTCGGATGCGGACCTGGACACCGAGTTCTACACCGGTTCGCGCACGCCCGAGGTCGCTGCGCGCGCGAAGCTCAAGGACATCCTCGCCGATCTCGAGTTCATCTACATGGGCACGATCGGCGCGGAGTTCGCGCATGTGTCCGATTCCGAGGAGCGGCTGTGGCTCCAGGATCACTTCCAGTCGGATCGGCTCACCCGGCGCTTCACCGTCGAGGAGAAGCGCAACATCCTGTGGCAGCTGACCGCGGCCGAAGGCCTCGAGCGCTACCTGCACACCCGGTACGTCGGCCAGAAGCGCTTCTCGCTGGAAGGCGGCGAGAGCCTCATGCCGCTGCTCGACGACGTCGTGCAGCAGGGCGGTGCCGCCGGGATCGAGGAAGTGATCATCGGGATGGCGCATCGCGGCCGCCTGAACGTGCTGGTCAACCTGCTCGGCAAGGCGCCGAAGGATCTGTTCTCGGAATTCGAGGGACAGTACGACCCGATCCGCCTGCGCGGATCGGGCGACGTGAAGTACCACAAGGGCTTCTCCGCCGACCTGCGCACGCCGGCCGGGAACGTGCACGTCGCGCTCGCGTTCAACCCTTCGCACCTCGAGATCGTCGACGCGGTCGTCGAGGGCTCCGCGCGGGCGCGGCAGGAACGGCGCGGCGATGCGCGCGGCGCGCGCGTGCTGCCGTTGCTGATCCATGGCGACGCCGCGTTCGCGGGCCAGGGGGTCGTGATGGAGACGCTGCAGCTGTCGCAGGCGCGCGGCTTCTGCACCGGCGGCACGGTGCATGTCATCGTGAACAACCAGATCGGCTTCACGACCAGCGAGGCGAGCGATGCCCGCTCGACCCAGTACTGCTCGGACGTCGCGAAGATGATCGAGGCGCCGATATTCCACGTCAATGCGGACGACCCCGAGGCGGTGTGCTTCGTCGCGCGCTTTGCGCTGGAATATCGGATGAAGTTCCGCAAGGACGTGGTGATCGACCTCGTGTGCTACCGCCGGCTCGGCCACAATGAGGCCGACGAACCGTCGGCGACGCAGCCGCTGATGTACCAGGCGATCCGCGCGAAGCCGACCGCGCGCGAGGCGTACGCGGCGAGGCTCGTCGCCGACGGCACGCTGACCGAGGCCGACGCGGTCGCGATGGTCGACCAGTACCGCGCCGGTCTCGATCAGGGCACCCCGCAGGCGCGGGCGGCGATCGGCCTGGTCGGCAACCCCTACACGGTCGACTGGAGCCAGTACCTCGGCGCGGACTGGGCGGAACCGGTCGACAGCGGGGTCGATCTGCCGCGGCTGCGCGCGCTCGGCCAGGCGATCACGAGCGTTCCGGCGGAGTGGCGCCTGCACCCGCGGGTGCGCGCGATCATGCAGGCGCGCGAGAAGATGGTCGCGGGCGGGACCGACCTCGACTGGGGCTGCGCCGAGACGCTCGCCTATGCGAGCCTGCTGCAGGACGGCTACCCGATTCGCCTGACCGGTCAGGACAGCGGCCGGGGCACGTTCTTCCATCGTCATGCGGTGCTCTACGACCAGGCGACCGGCCGGCCCTATCGACCGCTCGATCACATCGCGCCGGCCCAGCCGAAGTTCACCGTCACCGACTCGGTGCTGTCCGAGGAGGCGGTGCTGGGTTTCGAGTACGGCTACTCGACGACCGAGCCGCATTGCCTGACGATCTGGGAAGCGCAGTTCGGCGACTTCGTGAACGGCGCCCAGGTCGTGATCGACCAGTTCATCAGTTCGGGCGAGGCGAAGTGGGGACGGCTGTCCGGGCTGACGCTGTTCCTGCCCCATGGCTACGAAGGCCAGGGCCCGGAGCACTCCTCGGCGCGGCTCGAGCGCTTCCTGCAGCTGTGCGCCGAGTACAACATGCAGGTGTGCGTGCCGTCGACGCCCGCGCAGTTCTTCCACCTGCTGCGCCGGCAGATGGTGCGGGCGCTGCGCAAGCCCCTGATCGTGATGACGCCGAAGAGCCTGCTGCGCCACCCGTTGTCGGTGTCGCGGCTCGAGGACCTCGCGCGCGGCGGCTATCGCAACCTGATCGACGAGGTCGACGAGATCAAGGCGAGCGCGGTCACGCGGATCGTGCTCTGCAGCGGCAAGGTGTACTTCGACCTGCTGAAGGCGCGACGCGAGGCGCAACTCGGCCACGTCGCGCTGGTGCGGATCGAGCAGCTCTATCCGTTCCCGTCGGAGGAGTACGAGGCGATCCTGCGCCGGTACGCGAACGCGCGCGAGGTCGTCTGGTGCCAGGAGGAGCCGCAGAACCAGGGCGCGTGGTACCAGATTCGCCACCGCCTGCAATCGAGCCTCGGGCCGAAGCACGAACTCCTCTACGCGGGCCGCGCCGGCGCCGCGGCGCCGGCGACGGGGATCGCGGCGCTGCATGAGCAGCAACAAAAGGGTCTCGTCACGGCCGCGCTCCAGGGCGTGCCGCCCGAGGAGACCGCGCACACGATGCGTCTCGCGACGAAGGCCACCAAATCCGCGAAAACCAGGACGGGTTCATGACAATCGAAGTCCGCGTTCCGAAGCTGCCGGAGTCGGTGGCCGACGCCACCTTGGTCGCCTGGCGCAAGAAGCCGGGCGATGCCGTCGCACGCGACGAGAATCTCGTGGATCTCGAGACCGACAAGGTCGTGCTCGAGGTGCCGGCCCCGGCCGCGGGCACCTTGACCGAGATCCGGATCGCGGACGGCACGACCGTGACCGCGGGTCAGGTGCTCGCGATCATCGAGCCTGGCGCGGCGGCCGCGGTCGCGGCGCCGAAGCTGAGTCCCGCGGCGAAGCGCGTGGTCGAGGAACACCAGGTCGATCCGGGCTCGATCGCGGGCAGCGGCCGCGGCGGGCGGGTCTCGAAGTCCGACGTCGTGAGCCATCTGGCCGCGAAGGAGCCGACCCCGCCGGCGGCCCCCGCCGCGACGGCCGCAATGGCCGCGCCGGCGGTTGCGACGGTCCCGGCCGCGGCATCCGCGCCGGTCGCGTCGCGGGCCGGCCGCACCGACCAACGCGTGCCGATGACGCGGCTGCGCGCGCGGATCGCCGCGCGCATGGTCGAGGCGCAGTCGACCCAGGCCCTGCTGACCACGTTCAACGAGGTGGACCTGCAGGCGCTCAACGCGCTGCGCGCGCGGTACAAGAATGATTTCGAGAAGCGCCACGGGGTCAAGCTCGGCTTCATGTCCTTCTTCACGAAGGCCTGTCTCGAGGCGCTGAAGCAGTTCCCGGCGGTGAACGCGTCGATCGACGGCGGCGACATCGTGTACCACGACTACTTCGACATCGGCGTCGCGGTCTCGACCGATCGCGGCTTGATCGTGCCGGTGCTGCGCGACGCCGATG
>JAKBCG010000302.1 GCA_021808035.1 Pseudomonadota bacterium | reverse complement strand
CAGGCCGAGCGGCGCGCGAGCGCGGCGCACGCGCTCGTCGATGGCACCGACGTCGCGCACAACCCGGCGGTGCTCGAGGCGCGCGCGAACTACCTCGACGCGTGGATCGCCGCGCAGCGCGACGTGGTCCTCGCGCCGGTGAGCGGCTACGTCGCGGAGCGCAGCGTGCAGCTTGGCCAGCACGTGCAGCCCGGGGAGGCGTTGATGACGGTGATTCCGTTGAACGCACTCTGGGTCGACGCGAACTTCAAGGAAGTGCAGCTGCGGAACCTGCGCATCGGCCAGCCCGCGAAGATCGTGAGCGATCTGTACGGCGACGCGGTCGTCTTCCACGGCCGGGTCCTCGGGGTCGCCGCCGGAACCGGTGCCGCGTTCGCGCTGCTGCCGCCCCAGAACGCGACCGGGAACTGGATCAAGATCGTGCAGCGCGTGCCGGTGCGGGTGTCGATCGACCGGCGGGAACTCGCGCGGCATCCGCTGCGGATCGGGTTGTCGGCGACCGTGACCGTGGACACGACCAACCGCCGGGGCCCGGTGCTCGCGCCGGACGTTGCGGATCGGTTCACCGGCGAGACCGACGTCTACGCGACCGACCTCGTGCGCGCGAAGGCGCTCGCCGACGCGATCATTCGCCGCAATCTGGGCGGCCCGGCCGCGGGGCGCGACTCCGCGTCACGGCGCAATGGCGGCGCGTCGCGGAACCACCTCAGTGCCCGCCCGGCACGATCGGGTGAACCGGCACGACGCGCACCGGCTCGCCGTCGTAGCTCGAATCCGGCGGGTTGACGATCACGCGGGCGTCGGGCGCGAGCCCCGACAGCACCTCGATCCTCGTGCCGAAGTCGCGGCCCTCGACGATGCGCCGCAGGGCGATGCGGCCGTCGCGCCCGACCGTCGCGACCTCGGGGCCGGACGAACGGAACAGCACCGTGTTCGACGGCAGCTCGAGCGCGCGTCGATCCGCGCTGAGTTCGAAGTGCGCTTCGACGTAGCTGCCCGGCAGGATCAGGCCCTTCGGATTGGCGAGATGGAGCTCGACGCGCAGGGTCCGGGTGACGGGATCGAGCGCGCCGGCGGTGCGCGCGACGCGGGACGGAAGGGTTCGACCCGGAAACTCGGCGAACGCGAGCCGTGCCCGCGTGCCGACCCGCGCGTCACCGGCATAGGCCTCCGGCACGTCGACGTAGATGCGCAGCGCATGCGTGTCGGCGACGTCGAAGAGTTCGCTCCCGGGTGCTTGTCCTGCGTTGATCAGCGCGCCGACGTCGGTGTTGCGGGCGGTCACGATCCCGTCGAACGGGGAGACGACCTGCTCGTAGGACACGAGCGCGCGCAGGCGGGCGACGTTCGCCGCCGCCGAGTCGACCGCCGCCTTCGCCTGGGCCGCCGCCGCGGCCTTGGTGTCCGCATCCTGCTGCGAGACCGAGTTGGCCGCGAGCAGCTTCTGCCAGCGCACGTTGGTGATGTCCGCGATCCGCTCGTTCGCGCGCGCGTTCGCGAGGTCGGCGACCGCCTGCGAGAGCTGTTGGTCGACCTCGGGCGCCGCGATCGTCGCGAGCCGCTGTCCCCGATGGACGCGGGTGCCGATGTCGGCGTACCAGGCCCGTAGATACCCGCTGGTGCGCGCGAACACCGCGGCCTGGGTATAAGCCGCCACGGTGCCCGGCAGCACGATGTCCTCGCCGGTGTGGCCGTGGACCGGCTTGACGACGGTCACGTCGATCACGTCCGCGGTGGCGGCGAGTCTTGCGAGCGCCTCGTGCGCGGCGACCCGGGTGTGGATCCCCCAGGCCGCGAGCAGCAGCGCGACCAGGAAGCCGATGAACGAGGTCCGGCGAATCCGCCGGCCGAGCGCTGGATCGGGCGCATACCGCGAGAGGTCAGGCATCGAGGGTCTCCGCGAGAACGGCTCCGGCCGCGGGCGCGCGGCCATGGACGATCGTGAATACGGTCGGTACGAAGAACAACGTCGCGATGGTCGCGCAGGCGAGGCCGCCGATCACCGCGCGTCCGAGCGGCGCGTTCTGCTCGCCGCCCGCACCGAGCCCGAGCGCCATCGGCACCATGCCGATGATCATCGCGAGCGCGGTCATCAGCACCGGCCGCAAGCGCGTGACGCCCGCGGCGATCGCCGCCTCGAACGCGTCGTCGCCGGCGTTCATCCGTTCGCGCGCGAAGCTCACCACGAGCACGCTGTTCGCGGTCGCGACGCCCATCGCCATGATCGCGCCGGTCAGCACCGGCACCGTGACCGTGGTGTCGGTCAGGAACAGCATCCAGACGATGCCCGCGAGCGCGGCGGGCAGCGCGGTGATGATGATGAACGGATCGAGCACCGACTGGAAGTTCACGACGAGCAGCAGATAGACCAGCGCGATCGCGGCGAGCAACCCGAGCGTCAGGCCGTCGAACGAAGCCCGCATCGTCGCGACCTGGCCGCTCAGCGTCACCTGCGATCCCCGCGGCAGGCTCTTGCGCGCGGCGTCGACGATCCGCCGGATCCGCGCGGCGACGTAACCGAGGTCGGTGCCCTGGACCGAGCCGAAGATGTCGATCGACGGTTTCGCGTCGTAGTGCGTGACGACCGCGGGCACCATCGTGCGCCGGAAGGTCGCGACGTCGGCGAGCAGCGGCGGGCCGCCGCCTGGTGGCGGCGGCCCGATCGGCGTGTCCGCGAGATCGCCGAGCGAGTGCATCAGGAACTGCGGCGTCTGCACCGCGACCTGGTACTGGGTGCCGGTGCGCGGGTCGATCCAGAAGCTCGGCGAGGTCTGGAAGCTCCCCGACAGGGACACCAGCAGATTGTTCGCGACGTCGCGCTCGGTGAGCCCGAGCAGCTGCGCCTTGGTGCGGTCGACGTGCACCTGGATCTGCGGGTAGTCGTCCGGCTGCTGGATCCGCAGATCGACCGCGCCGGGCACGGTGCGCAGCCGCTCGAGCAGGTGGTTCGCGAACGCGCGGTCGCCGGCGTCGTTGAAGCCGGTGATCCGCACGTCGATCGGCGAGGGTACCCCGAAATTCAGGATCTGGCTGATCATGTCCGCCGGCAGGAACGAGAACGTCGTCGACGGATAGCGCGCGTCGAGCACCGGCCGCAGCTCGCGCACGAGCCGGGCGACCGGGGTGTGCCGCGAGCGCAGGTTCACGAAGATGTCGGCGTCGCCCGGGCCGACCGGCGCGGACGTGCTGTACGCGAGGTTGATCCCGCTGTAGGGCAGGCCGATGTTGTCGACGATGGACGCGATCTGGCCCCGCGGGATCACCCGCCTGATCGTCGCCTCGACCGCGTCGCACAGCGCCGCGGTGTCCTCGATCCGGGTGCCGGTCGGGGCACGCAGGTGCAGCTTGATCTGGCCGGCGTCGACGGTCGGGAAGAAGTCCTGGCCGAGGACGGGCAGGGGGC
>JAKBCG010000301.1 GCA_021808035.1 Pseudomonadota bacterium | reverse complement strand
GGTCTCGGGATGGTGTTGCTGGAGGCCGCGGCGAGCGGTGTACCGGCGGTCGCCACCCGGCATGGCGGGATCCCCGAAGTGGTCGTCGACGGCGAGACCGGCCGCTTGTGCGCCGAGCACGACGTCGCAGCGCTCGCCGCCGCGTTGACCGAACTGCTCCGCGACGACGGGCTGCGCCGCCGGCTGGGCGATGCGGCGCGCGAACGGGTTCGGCGGCATTTCGATATCCGCCGGCAGACGCAAGCGCTCGAGCATCTCTACGATGCGGTGCTGGCCGATGCCCGGTGACGATGGGCATACCACCACCGACGTGGCGCTGGACCGGCCCGCGGTCGTGGTGGTCGCGCACCCGGACGACGATGCGCCGCGGACCGGGTTCGGGCGTACGGTCTGGTGCTCCAATTACGTCGGCAAGGCGCGCTGGCCGCTTGCCCGGTAACTCGCGGTAGAACCGCGCTGGAGCGAGCGCCGGGTGCTGCTCCCCGATCGGGCGTTCGCCGGCGAGCGCTCGCTCGACGTCGCGAATCCGCGGTAGTGGGCCCTGCCGTGGTGCCCGGCCGCGAGGGCGCGGCGCTGCGCGTGTCGACCGGCGGCACGGAATGATCGTGACCATGAGCACCCATGGGTTGCGTTTCGGTCAAGCGCGCTTCCGGCACAGGAAGATCTTCTCGCCGCGCAGCAGGCCGAAGCGGGCGACGTCGGGCTCGCGCGCGGTGATCTCCTCGACCTCGAAATGCCGCCGCAGCCGGTCGCGCACGTCGCGGCCGTAATAACGGACGTGATCTTCCTGGCCGAAGTGCAACAGGCGTTCGGCGCCCGAGACGATGCGCGGGTCCTCGTAGGTCTCGTCCCAGCCTTCGACGATCGGCACCATGATGAACGCCATGCCGCCGGGTCGCAGCACGCGGTGCATTTCGCGCAAGGCCCGTTCGTCGTTTACGTGCTCGAGCACGTGAATGCAAATGATCGCATCGAAGCGCGCGTCCTCTAGATCCATCCGCTCGACGTTCAGCACGATGTCCGCCTCGTTGGAGAGGTCCCCGGACAGATAGGTCCGCGCGCGATGGTCCCGGACCCAGTCCGCGATCAGCGCTTCCGGCGCGACGTGCAGCACGTCCGCGCCGGCGAACAGATCGCGGCCGCGCATCGTGAGGAGCGCAAAGCGCTGACGGGAGCCGGCCGCGCACTTGGGGCAAACACTGTCGAGCTGCTGTGGAAATCCCATCCCGAGGAACCGCCCATGATGGCCGCACACGGGGCACTCGCGCGGAAACACGCCGAAGACCGCGGCCCGGAGGTTTCGTACGAGGCTGCGCAGGAAGCGAATGCGCAGGCGCAAGCCGCGATGCATCGACAAGGTGCGCCGCTTCAGCGCGATGAATCTCACGTTCATGGCGCATCCGGCTCCGTCGGTTGGGATGGCGACTCGATCGGTTCGACGATCGCGCGCCGCCGCGCGTGCGCGACGAGACCGGCATAGGTCAGCGCGGCAACGATCAGGATCACCGCGAGCCGCAGGCCGGGCTCGCCGCGGCCGATCACCCGATCCGCGGCCGCGGCGCAGACGATGAGACCGAGCGCGCCGATCGAGGGCGCGAGGAAAGCCTGCGCGAGCGCGCCGGCGCCTATGTGCCAATGGCGGCGCAGATAACGGCTCTCCCAGAAGAGCAGCGGTGGGTAGACGGTCACCCACACCGCCGCGACCACGACGAGCCCGGTCCGCGCGGGCACCACCAGCGCCGCGGCGGCGATGAGGCCGGCGCCGAGCACGAGCAGCATGATCGCGGACAGCCGGGCGGCGACCCCCGGATGGCCGGTGCCGATCACGACGGGATAGATCGTCTGTGCGGTCACGCGCAGCAGCGCCGCCGCCGCGAGCCAGACGAGCGGCCACGCCGCCGCGGCATAACTGTGTCCGTGGCGGTCGTGGATCAACGCGGTGATCGGGCCGGCGGCGAGCATCGAGGCCGCAACCAGCGGGACCACCAGCACCGCGAGCCGGTGGAGCGACCACTGCAGGGAACGCACCAGCTGCGCCGGGTGGCGCGATGCGCGAGCGAACACCGGCAACGCGGTCCGGTTGATCAGCGTCCCGACCGCGAGCGCGGGTTCCATCGCGACGGTATACGCCACCCGGTAGAGCGCGAGCTCCGTCGGTCCGTACAGCCAGCCGACCAGCAGAAAATGCAGGTTGTTGAACGATTGGTCGAGGAAGTTCCAGGCGGCAGCGCGGGTCCCGAAGCGCACCAGCGGTGCGATCTCGCCCATTCGGAACCGAATCCGTGGCCGGAACGGACGGGCGATCTGGGCGCCAATCAAAGTAAAGACACCGCTCGCGACGAAGCCGAGCACGAGCGCCCACACGCCGGCGCCGGCCACTGCGAGACCGAGGCGGACCAGCGCCGCCCCGAGCGTCGCGCCAACGCTGACCATCGCGAGGCGTTCGTACTGCAGGTCACGACTCATCATCGCGAGCGGAATCAAACTGGCACCGACGATCGGCTGCTTGGCCGCGATCGCGATGAAATACACCGTCATCCCGGCGACGCCGTAGACCGATCCGATCCACGGTGCGGCGAGCAGCACGAGCAGGCCGGTCACGAGCGCTGCGCCGGTGATGAACCAGAACAGCGTGTCGAGTTGCGCGCGCGACACGGTGCGCGCCTGGACCAGCGCTTCCCGTGCGCCCATTCCATCGAAGGCTTCGACGACGGTGCTGATCGCGAGGACCAGCGCCGCGATGCCGATCTGCCGCTTGCCGAGGAACAGCAGCACCGCGACCTGGGTCGCCATGTCGATGATCTTGACGATGACCGCGGCGCCGCCAAGCCAGTTGAACCCGCGACGCAGGTGAGCCTGCGGGTCATCCATCGGCGCGCGGCTACTCATTGCGCGGCAGCACCCACGAGCGCCTGCGCAGGACATGCACGAGCCAGCGTCCCGATTGACCGAGCCACGCACGGCGATGCCCGGGCCGCCGCGTTTGCGCCCGCGGTGGGGCCGAAGCAAACCGTTCCTGAATGATCGCGATGATCCGGCGGGCGCGGGCTTCCCAGGTGTACGCGGCGCTGTCGGCGCGCGCGGCCGCACCGAGGCGCTGCGCGAGTCCGGCATCACCGGTCACCCGACGGATCGATGCCGCGAGGTCCTCGGGGTCGTCCGGGCGGCACAGGAAGGCATTCTCCCCATGGCGCAGGACTTCGCGCAGGTCGGCCGTGTCGCCGGCGACGATCGGCCGCCCGGACGCAAGATACAGGAACACCTTCAACGGCAGTACCGTGGAGCCGTACGCGGCGAGCGGCCGCCGGGACGGTGGGATCAGCAGCACGTCCGCCGCGTCGAGGAACTGCGCGAGCGCCGTCTCGCTCTGCCACGGGACGATACGCACGTTCGACCGGTCGCGGGCGAGCGTT
>JAKBCG010000300.1 GCA_021808035.1 Pseudomonadota bacterium | reverse complement strand
GCAGAACCTAGCGGTCTATGGCAATCTCGCGGGAACCTGTACCCCTTTGCTACCCGGGCTTTCCGTGGCGGACGTCACGGTCACCGCGGATACGGTCGGGGATAATGTCACGGTGAGCGCTGCATATCCTTACCAGGGCATTTTCGGCGGCAGCATGCCGGACTTCATGGGTGGCAGTGTGTCGACCGCATGGACGTTGCAGATCGCGACCACGATGAGGGCCCTATGAGGCGGTTCCGCGCGCGGATCGGCGGAACGACGACCGTCGAGTTCGCGATCGTCGCTTCGGCGTTGTTCATGATCCTGTTTGCGTGCATCGAGTTCGGCCGTGCGATGTTCGTGCTGGCGGGCTTGAACGAGGGCGTTCGTCGCGCAGCCCGGCTGGCGGTGGTCTGCCCGATCGGCGACCCGGCCGTCACCGCAGCCGTCGATTTCCTGAACGCGCCGGATTTCACAGCTGCGAATGTGAACCTGGCCTATCTCAATGGAACGGGCAGTCCGATCACCGGAACACCGACCGTCTCGACCGTCGGGTTCGTGCAGGTCGCGATCCAGAATTACGAATTTCCGATTGAAATTCCGTTTTTCGACTTGTCGATTGCGTCGCCACCGTTCACGGTGACCTTGCCTGCGGAAAGTCTTGGGCTCTCGAATACCGGAGTGTCGACACCGTGCTGATGCGGATCTTGATCGTGGGTCGCAACGCGAACGAGATCCGGCGTCTCCAGGGTCTCTTCGCGGATGCGCCGGGTATCGAGGTTCGCGCGAAGGCGATCACCAACGGGCACACGGATCCGTTGCACGGGGTCGATCTCGAGCCGGACGTCGTCGTATTGCATTGCGGTCCTGGGCAATCGGGGGATCTCGCCGCCTGGACGACGCGGCCCACGGAACGGCGTCCGGCGCTGATCGTGATCGGTCCCGCCGGACAGGCCGACATCACCCGCTTGGCGATCCGCAGCGGCGCGCGCGACTTCCTGGCCGAGCCGGTGAACCCGGCCGACCTGATCGCAGCCGTGCAGCAGGTCGGTTCCGAGCGACGGTCCGAGGTCAGCGAGGCACGCGGAGCAGTGCACGTGTTCGTCGGGACGACCGGTGGCTCCGGCTCCTCGTTCATCGCGGCCAATGTGGCGCAGATGCTCGCGGCTCATTTCGGCCGCAAGGCGGTATTGGTCGACCTGGACTTGAACTTCGCGCCGACCGGCCATCATTTGAATTTGACCCCGGAGCGAGGCTTGATCGAGGCGCTCGAGGAGGCGGCGACGCTCGACGAGAGCGCGCTCGAAGGGTTCGGAGCGCGGCACCCGAGCGGGCTGCGGCTGTTCTGCTCTACCGCGAAACATGCGGTGCTCAGCAAGGACATTCCGCCCGACCGTCTGTCCGCGTTCCTCACGCTGTTGCTCCGGACGCAACAAGACGTGGTGATCGATGCCCCGCACAGCCTCGATGCGCTCACCGCGACCGCGTTCGGCCTCGCGTCCGAAATCTATTTGATCCTGCAGCAGTCGACCCTGCACGTTCGCAACGCGACCCGGATGGTCCGGATTCTGCGCGACGAGCTCGGTGTGTCGCCCGCGCGTTTGCGCATCATCGTCAATCGCTATTCGAAGGATTCGGTCCTGCAACTCGACGACATCACTCGGGCGCTCGGCGTCGAGGGGCTCTCGGTCGTGCCGAGCTATTACCAGCGGGCGCTTGCGAGCAGCGACTCCGGCGTGCCGCTGTACGAGGCCGATCGCAATGCCGCTATCACCAAGGCGCTGCTCGATATCGTCGGGCAAATGACCGGCACCGCGCCCGCGAAGCCGGGCTTGTTGCGCCGGGTCCTGCCAGTTTTCCTGAGAAGCTGACCATGTCCACCACGCCGGTGTCGTTGAAGGATCGATTGGGTCTCGAGAGTGACGCGGCGAGCGGTGCCGAACCCGATCATCACCGTCCCCTGACCGCGGTCGAGCAGGAATGGAAGCAGCGGATTCACGACCGCCTGCTCGAGGTCGCCGACTTGACCGCCCTCGCCGCGCTCGAGAAATCGAAAGCGCGGTCACAGATTCGCGAGATCACGCTGCGCCTGTTCGCGGAACAGGCCGCGCCGTTGTCGGTTCCGCAGCGACAAGTCGTCGCTCGGCGGATCGAGGACGAGTTGTTGGGCCTTGGGCCGTTGGAGCCGCTGCTGAACGACCCGACGGTGTCCGATATCCTCGTGAACGGTCCGAAGTCCGTGTACGTGGAGCGTCGCGGCCGCCTCGAAGCGACCGCGATCACGTTCGCGGACGACATGCACCTGATGAACATCATCGACCGCATCGTCTCGGCGGTGGGTCGACGGATCGACGAGTCCTGTCCGATGGTGGATGCGCGGCTCGCCGACGGCTCGCGGGTGCATGCGATCATTCCGCCGCTCGCGATCGACGGTCCGGCTCTGTCGATCCGCCGCTTCTCGGTCGAACGGCTGGGCGTCGACGATCTCTTGCGCTTGGGCACTCTCACGCCGCCGGTGGCGGACGTGCTGCGCGCGGTCGTGCTGGGTCGCCTGAACGTGGTGATCTCGGGCGGGACCGGCGCGGGCAAGACCACGCTGCTCAACGTGCTCTCGGGATTCATTCCGGCGAACGAGCGCATCGTCACGATCGAGGACTCGGCGGAGCTGCAGCTCCAACAGCCGCACGTCGTCCGACTCGAAACGCGGCCGCCGAATATCGAGGGCAAGGGCGAGGTCACGCAGCGGGAACTGTTGCGCAACAGCCTGCGCATGCGGCCCGATCGGATCATCATCGGGGAAGTCCGCGCTGCCGAAGCGTTGGACATGCTGCAGGCGATGAACACGGGGCACGACGGCTCGTTGACCACGGTCCACGCGAACGGGCCGCGCGACGCGCTGTCGCGAATCGAGACCATGGTGTCGATGACCGGCATCGCGTTTCCGATCCGCGCGTTGCGCGCCCAGATCGCCTCGGCGATCCACGTGATCGTCCAGATCCAGCGCGGCGAGGACGGCAAGCGGCGCGTGACCAGCATCCAGGAGATCAGCGGGATGGAGGGCGAGGTGATCACGATGTCCGAGCTGTTCACGTTCCGGCGCACCGGAGTCGACGGGGACGGGAACGTCCAGGGCCAGCTCGAGGCGACCGGAGTGGTGCCCGCGTTCCATCAGCGGGTGAACCTACGCGGGGTGTCGCTGCCGATCGGCGTATTCGCGCTGCCCGAGCGGCGACGTTGAGGACGCGCCGCACATGAGTTTGTTCGTGATCGTGGTGTTCTGCGGCGTCGTGTTCGGCGCGGTCTTTCTGTTGTCCCTCGGCTTGACGACCCCGGCGAGCGGCGATGCGCGGATGCGCCGGGTATTGCAGCGTCGCCTTGCGCGCATGGACGTCGGCGAGCTCCATGAGAACGCGTTGGTCATCCGTGCGAAGTACCTGCAGT
>JAKBCG010000299.1 GCA_021808035.1 Pseudomonadota bacterium | reverse complement strand
GCTGGATGGGCTAGCTCGGGATCGACTGGCAGGCCCGCAAGGCGGAGTTCGAGGAATACCTGAAGGAGGTCGCCGCGGGTCGCGGCGAGACGCTCTACGACCCCCGGCGGATGATCACCTCGGGCCCGGGATACAAGCGCTTGGGGCAAACGGGATGAACGACTCGATCTTGATCGTCGGCGGCGGCCCCGCGGGTCTCGCGGCCGCACACGCGCTCGCGCGCATCGGACGGCGGAGCGTCCTCGTCGACAAGGCGGACCGCCTCGGCGGCGCGCCGATCCTCTCCGGCTACGCGAAGCTCGTGCCGTCCGGCGAGTGGGCGAAGGATGCGATCGGCGGGATGGTCGAGCGGGTCCGGGGCGACTCGCTGGTCGAGGTGCACACCGGCGCGACCGTGCGGGCGTTCGACGGCTCGCCGGGCGAATTCAACGCGCAGCTCTCCGACGGATCGACGGTGCGCGCCGGGGCGGCGATCCTCGCGACCGGCTTCACCCATTTCGACTCGCTGAACAAGCCGGAGTGGGGATTCGGCACGTTCCCGGACGTCGTGACCACGACGCAGGTCGAGCAGATGATCTCCTCGGGACGCGGCGTGCGCTGCCCATCCGACGGCCGCAAGCCGCAGCGGGTCGCGATCCTGCTGTGCGTCGGCTCGCGCGACCGCCAGATCGGTCGCGAGTGGTGCTCGAAGATCTGCTGCACGGTGTCGGCGAATCTCGCGATGGAGATCCGCGAGGAGTTGCCGGACTGTCACGTGTACATCTACTACATGGACATCCGCACGTTCGGCCTCTATGAGACCAAGTACTACTGGCGCAGCCAGGAGGAGTTCAAGGTCAAGTACATCAAGGCGCGCATCGCGGAGGTGACCTCGGACGGACAGAAGCTGATCGTGAAGGGCGAGGACACCCTGGTGAAGCGTCCCGTGACGATCCCGTTCGACCTCGTCGTCCACGCGATCGGCATGGACCCGAACGTCGACAACCAGGCGATCGCCTCGACCTTCGGCGTCGCGCTGGAGCCGCACGGCTATCTCGCGCGCCGCAACGCCTACGGCAACATGGCGGAGACCTCGCGGGCGGGCGTGTTCGTCGCCGGCGCGGCGACCGGACCCGAGACGATCGACGACTCGATCGGCCAGGGCCATGCGGCGGCGCTGACCGCCCTCGGATGCCTCGGCGCCGAGAAGGCGAGCGCATGAAGCGGGTTCCCGCGGCGCCGCCGCCGGTGCGGCTCGAGCTGAGCGGCGATCGGCTGGCCTCGAGTCTCGCGCGACTCGTCGCGGGGGCCGAGCCGCACGGCGGGCTGGAGTGGTACGTCGATGCGCTGAAACTGAAGGGCGCGGCGTTCCGCGAGACCTTGCGAGCGACGCCGGACCGGCTGGCGGCGCTCGAGCCGGCCGCGTTCGGCACGCTGTGTCCGTTGATGCCGACGGTCCGACGGCGGATCGGTCGCTGGCTCGAACGACCGGCGTACGATGCGCTGCGGGACGAGCTCGCGGAACTGCTGGTCGCGATCGACGAGCCGGCGTCGACCGACGAGCGACTCGCCCATTTCGGCGCCGGCCTGGGCGAGGACCGCCGCCAACGCTGGGTCCGGGATCTCGCGGCGGAGGTGCTGCACAACGTCGATCCGGAGCGTTATCCGTTGATGACGCGCTGGGTGTGGGATGCCGCGGCCAACACCGGCGTGCTGCGCGAGATCTGGTTCGCCGACGGCGCAATGCCGGATCGGATCGCGGTCGCGGACGGCTACGCGACGTTCCTCGCGCTGCGCGAGGAGCTGAGCGGCTATCTCTCGCGCCAGGGCTTCTTCCGCGACATGCTCCACTACGTCGACCTGCTGTGCGCGCAGGTCTACGCCGAGTACATCTGCGATCAGGGCGGCAGTTACCTGCGCACCGACTTCTCGGCCGAGCCGGATCCGCTGGAATACACGCGGCGGCTGCTCGGTCTCGACGGCGTGAGGGCCGGCAGCGGCCGGGCGCGCTTGAACACGATCGAAGGCCGCGCGGCGGCCGTTTGAGACGCGCATGCCGATCCACGAGAAAGACCTCATCCGTCCGGAGAACCTGCGCACCCACGAGCAGCTGACGGTCGACGGCGTCGACGTCTCCGGGCATTGGAGCACCTTCATCCAGTCCCGCGTCGTCACCGACTACAACGAGTCGATGGAGGACGAGATCGCGGCTCTGCCGGGTGGCGAGTTCATTCACCGCTGCTGGCAGTGCGGGTCCTGCACGAACGCGTGCACCGTGAACGCGGTGAACCCCGACTTCAATCCCCGCTTCTGGATCTACCTCGTGCGGCTCGGGATGGAAGCCGAGCTGCTGCGCGACAAGGACATCGTCTGGCAGTGCGTGAGCTGCAACAAGTGCACCCACATCTGCCCGCGCGACGTGAACCCCGAGGGCGTGATGAAGGCGATCTCGCACTGGCTCGAGCTCAAGGGGCACACGCCGAAGTCCCCGGCGATGGTGTTCGACGAGGTGTTCGCCGACCAGGTGATCCGTCATGGAAAGATCGAGGACGGCCGGACGATCCGCCGCTTCTTCGCGCGCACCGGCCAGGCGCTCCAGCAGGACTGGCTGATCGAGATCGCGAAGCGCCTCGCCCGGCACCTGCCGATCGGCCTGCTCGCGCGGCTCGGCTTCAGCGCCGCGGTCGCGCCGCGGACCCGCGGCTGGTCGCGCGCGCGCGCCGCGATCGAGGACTACGTCAAGGGCCAGCAGGGCGCGCAGCGGCGCGCGCTCGGCCTCGACGCGCGCGGCGGCCCCCCGACGACTCGCGAAGGAGCCTGACACACGATGTCCGAGACCAAGACCGACAAGTACCGACGGGTCGCGTATTACCCCGGCTGCGCGCTCGAGGGCACCGGTCATCCGTACAACCGATCGACGAAGGCGGTCGGCAAGGCGCTCGGGCTGGACCTCGTGGAGGTCGAGAACTGGAACTGCTGCGGAGCGATGGAGGTCAAGAACGTCGATCCGAAGCTGCAGACCTACCTGTCCTCGCGGGTGATGTCGATCGCCGCGAACCAGATGCGGATGGACGTCGTGATGGCGCCGTGCAACGGCTGCTACCACAACCTGAAGAAGGCCGAGCACGACCTCGCGCACGACCCGGCGAGCGCCGCGGTCGTCGACCGGCTGTCCGCGAAGGCGGGCCACCCGACCTACCAACCCGGGCAGGTCGAGTCGATCCACGCGCTCGAGTGGATCAAGGGAGCGATCGGCGAGGAGGGCCTGCGCGAGCGCGTGAAGGGCGGCCTCAAGGGCTTGCGGATCGCGAACTACTACGGCTGCATGTACACCCGGCCGCGCAACATCTTCCCCGAGAAGGACGCCGGACCGGGGAGCGAGTCGACCTCGAAGCCGCACTTCATGGACGACCTGCTGGCCGCGGCGGGCGCGGTCAACGTG
>JAKBCG010000011.1 GCA_021808035.1 Pseudomonadota bacterium | reverse complement strand
TTGGTCCGCCTGGCGGATCGCGTCCTCGTCGTGTTCCACGACGATCACCGTGTTGCCGAGATCGCGGAGCCTGGCGAGCGTGTCGAGCAAACGCTGGTTGTCGCGCTGGTGCAGACCGATCGAGGGCTCGTCGAGGATGTACATCACCCCGACGAGTCCGGAGCCGATCTGGCTCGCGAGCCGGATGCGTTGCGCTTCCCCTCCGGACAGGGTGTCCGCGCTGCGCTCGAGCGTCAGATAGCCGAGCCCGACGTTCGCGAGGAACGCGAGCCGGTCGCCGATCTCCTTGATGATCTTCGCGGCGATCTCGCCGCGCCAACCACCGATCGCGACCGTCTCGAAGAACCGGCGGGCCTCGTCGACCGAGAGCGCGGCGATCTGCGGCAGGCTGAGGGTCGCGAAGAACACGTGTCGTGCCGCGCGGTTCAGCCGCGTCCCGCGGCATTGCGGGCAGGCGCGGGTGGATCGATATCGCGAGAGTTCCTCGCGCACCGCGGCCGACTCGGTCTGCGCATAACGCCGCTCGAGGTTGTGCACGATCCCCTCGAAGGCATGACGGCGCCGCACCGCGCCGCCGTGACCGTCGAGGTACTTGAACTCGATCTGCTCCTCGCCGCTGCCGTGGAGCAGCAGCTCCTGAATCGCGCCGCTCAAGGAGGCGAACGGCGCCTCGACGTCGAAATGGGCGTGACGCGCGAGCGATTGGATCATCTGGAAATAATGGGTGTTGTGCCGGTCCCAGCCGCGGACCGCGCCGGCGGCGAGTGACAGGCGCGGATTCGCGATGATCTTCGCTGGATCGAAGAACGCCTGGGTTCCAAGGCCGTCACAGCCCGGACAGGCGCCCACGGGACTGTTGAACGAAAACAAGCGCGGTTCGAGCTCGCTGAGCGCGTAGCCGCATACCGGGCACGCGAACCGGTCCGAGAACACGATCTCGGCGCGCCCGGGCTCGGCGGCGAATGCGATCCTCGCAAGCCCCCCGCCGATGCGCAGCGCGGTCTCGAAGGACTCGGCGAGTCGCTGCGCGAGGTCCGCGCGGACCCTGAACCGGTCGACGATCGCCTCGACGTCGTGCTTGCGCCGCGGATCGAGCTTCGGCACCGCGTCGAGTTCGACGATCGTGCCGTCGATCCGCGCGCGCAGGAAGCCGGCCGCTTGCAACTCCTCGATCACCCCGGCGTGTTCGCCCTTGCGGGCGGCGACCGCGGGCGCGAGCAGCAGCAGGGACGTGCCGGGCGCAATCGCGAGCACCGCGTCCACCATCTGACTCACGGTCTGGGCGCAGAGGTCGATCCCGTGGTCGGGACAGCGCGGCGTACCGGCGCGCGCATACAGGAGCCGCAGGTAATCGTAGATCTCGGTGACGGTCCCGACCGTCGAACGGGGATTGTGCGAGGTCGACTTCTGCTCGATCGCGATCGCGGGCGACAGCCCGTCGATCGAGTCGACGTCGGGCTTCTCCATCATCGAGAGGAACTGCCGCGCATAGCTCGACAATGACTCGACGTAGCGGCGCTGCCCTTCCGCGTAGATCGTGTCGAATGCGAGCGAGGATTTGCCCGATCCGGAGGGCCCGGTCAGCACGATCAGCCGGCCCCGAGGCAGGTCGAGGTCGATGTTCTTGAGGTTGTGGGTCCGGGCGCCCCGGATGCATATCTCGTGCATCGGACCCGATATCATACCCCGCCGTGGACCCATCGGCGGTGTACAATCGCGCCGGCGCCCACCAACCGGAGCTAGCGATGGCACGCGGAATCAACAAAGTGATCCTGATCGGCAACCTCGGCGCGGATCCCGAGACCCGCTCGATGCCGAGCGGCATGACGGTCACGAACGTGCGGATCGCGACCAGCGAATCCTGGAAGGACAAGGCGACCGGCGCCCAGCAGGAGCGGACCGAGTGGCACAACGTCGCCTTCTTCGGCCGGCTCGCGGAGATCGCCGCCGAATACCTGCGCAAGGGTTCGCAGGTGTTCGTCGAAGGCCGCCTGCGTACCCGCAAGTGGCAGGACAAACAAGGAAACGACCGCTACACGACCGAGATCGTCGCCGACAACATGCAAATGTTGGGCGGGCGCGGTGGCGGCGGCGCGGGCGAGCGCGGATCGGCGGGCGCGCCGGCGCGCGACGAGTTCGACCAGTCACCGGCCCCGGTCGCCGGGAAAGAGGACTTCGACGACGACATCCCGTTCTAGCGCGTTCGTCCGCTCAATCGTCGGCGAGGGATTCGCCGGGGAACAACGCGTCCGTGAATCCGAACCGGGTCAAATCGCGGATGCGGCGGGGGTACAGGATGCCGTCGAGGTGATCGGTTTCGTGCTGGACGACGCGCGCATGGAAGCCGTCGGCCGTACGATCGATCCGGGATCCGTCGGCGGCGAAGCCGACGTACCGGAGTCGGCGATACCGCGGCACGAGGCCGCGCAATCCCGGGACCGACAGGCATCCTTCCCAGCCGTCCTCCTGCTCCTCGCCGATCGGGGTCAGCACCGGGTTGATCAGTACCGTCGCAGGCACCGATTCGGCGTCGGGATAGCGCGGGTTGCGCTCGACCGCGAAGACCACGACGCGCAGACCGACACCGATTTGCGGTGCAGCGAGACCAGCCCCGTCGAGGTGGTGCATCGTGTCCCACAGGTCGGCGACCAGCGCCTCGAGCGAGGGGGTGCCGAATGCCTCGACCGGGGCGGCAACGGCCAGGAGCCGAGGATCGCCCATTCTCAAAACGTCGCGAATCGCCATGGTTGCGGGTATCTTATCGACCTTTTCGCGACCAGCCTATGCCGGGACTCCTCTACATAAAGACCTTCGGTTGCCAGATGAACGAGTACGACTCCGACAAGATGCGGGACGTACTCCTGGCCGCCGAAGGCATGCGCATCACCGAGGATCCGGCTGCGGCGGACGTGCTGCTCGTCAATACTTGTTCCGTGCGCGAGAAGGCGCAGGAGAAGGTTTTCTCGCTGCTCGGCGAGTGGCGGTTGATGAAGCAGGAGCGGCCGCAGCTCATCATCGGTGTCGGTGGCTGCGTCGCGAGCCAGGAGGGTGAGGGGATCATCGCGCGCGCACCGTTCGTCGACGTGGTGTTCGGGCCGCAGACGCTGCACCGGCTTCCCGAGATGATCCGCCGCGTGAAGCGCAGCGGCCGGGCCGAGATCGACGTGAGCTTCCCGGAGATCGAGAAGTTCGACCGCCTGCCCGAACCGCGCGCCGAGCGCGCGACCGCATTCGTCTCGATCATGGAGGGTTGCAGCAAATATTGCAGCTTCTGCGTCGTTCCCTACACGCGCGGCGAGGAGATCAGCCGGCCGTTCGACCAGGTCGTCGCCGAGGTGTCGCGTCTCGCGGAGCAAGGGGTTCGCGAAGTCACCTTGCTCGGGCAGAACGTCAATGCCTACCGCGGAATCGCCGCGGACGGCGCCGAGACCGATCTGGCGACGCTGATCCACTACGTCGCGGCGATCGATGGCATCAAGCGGATCCGGTTCACGACGTCCCATCCGCTGGATTTCGACGACAGCCTGATCGAGGCGTACGCGAACGTGCCGAAGCTCACCCAGGCGTTGCATCTCCCGGTCCAGAGCGGTTCGGATCGGATCCTGGCGGCGATGAAACGCGGTCACACGGTGCTGGAATACAAGCAGAAGCTCCGCAAGCTTCGCTCGGTCCGTCCCGATATCAGCATCTCCACGGACCTCATCGTCGGCTTTCCCGGGGAGACGGACGCGGATTTCGACGCCACGATGCAACTCGTCGCGGATGCGGGATTCGACCAGAGCTTCAGCTTCCTCTACAGCCGACGGCCCGGGACGCCGGCGGCCGCGCTGCCGGACGAGGTGCCGGTGGAGGTCAAGCAGCGGCGCCTGATCGCATTGCAGCATCGATTGTCCGAACAAGCCTATGCGATCTCGGCGCGGATGGTCGGCACCCGGCAGCGGGTGCTCGTCGAGCGCCCGTCCAAGCGGGACGCCCGGCAACTGGCGGGTCGCACCGACAACAACCGCTGGGTGAACTTCGATCCACCGCCGGGCCGCGCGAGCGCGTTGATCGACCGCTTCGTCGATGTCGAAATCACCGACGCATTGCCGAATTCCCTCCGCGGCCGGCTCGTCGCCGATCCGGCGCCATGAGTTCCGATCCGTCAATGCACGAGGTGATCCTCGAGCCGTCGGACAACGTCCGGCTCGCCGAGCTGTGCGGCCCGCTCGATGCCCACCTGCACGAGATCGAACGCCGCCTCGCCGTGGAGATCCGGCGTCGGGCCAACCGGTTCCAGATCGCCGGCGGGGAACCGGCGGCACGGCGCGCCGAGGCGGTGCTGCGCACGCTGTACGAGCGTTCGCAACGCGAGCCGGTCGACCCGGAGCGAGTGCACATGGCCCTGCAAGAACTCGCGATGGACGAGGAGCATCCGTCGAGCGGTGCGATGCCGTCGCCGGGCGAGCTGAAAGTGCGCACCGCACGCGGCGCCGTGCGCGCCCGCGGGCGTAACCAGCTCGACTATCTGCACAACGTGCGCACCCATGATCTGACGTTCGGCATCGGACCCGCGGGCACCGGCAAGACCTACCTCGCGGTCGCCTGCGCGGTCGAAGCGCTCCACGACGAGCGCGTCCGCCGGATCGTGCTCGTCCGGCCGGCGGTCGAGGCCGGCGAGCGTCTCGGTTTCCTCCCCGGCGACCTGACCCAGAAGGTCGACCCGTACCTGCGCCCGATGTACGACGCGCTGTATGAAATGATGGGATTCGAGCGCGTCGCGAAGCTGATCGAGCGCAACGTGATCGAGGTCGCACCGCTCGCGTTCATGCGCGGACGGAGTCTCAATGACTCGTTCGTGATCCTCGACGAGGCGCAGAACACCACCAACGAGCAGATGAAGATGTTCCTGACCCGCATCGGCTTCGGTTCGAAGGCGGTCGTGACCGGCGACATCACCCAGACCGATCTGCCGATCGCGAAGCAGTCGGGGCTGCGGACCGTGATCGACATCCTGCGCGACGTGCAAGGGATCGCATTCACGATGTTCAGTTCGCGCGACGTGGTCCGCCATCCCTTGGTACAACGTATCGTCCAGGCGTATGAATCGAGTGCGACAGCGCCGAGATCCGAACCCGAGTGAACGCCGGTTCGCGCTCGCGGTGAGCTACGCGGCACGCCGTCCGTGGGTCCCGCAGCGGGCGGATTTCGTGCGCTGGGCGGTGGCGGCGCTTCCCGCGGCTGGGCCGCCGATCGACCTGTCGATCCGCGTCGTCGGCAGCGTCGCGAGCCGCCGCTTGAACGAGCATTACCGTGGCAAGCCGAAACCGACCAACGTGCTGTCGTTCGTCGGTGCCGGCCGCACGCCGGACGAGCGCTGGGATCTCGGCGAACTCGTGATCTGTGCGCCGCTCGTCGCGCAGGAAGCGCGCGCCGCCCGTCGCCCGATCCGTGCCCACTGGGCCCACCTCACGGTACACGGCGTCCTGCACCTGCGCGGGTTCGACCACGAACGCGACCGCGACGCGCGCCGAATGACCGCGAGGGAAGTCCAAATTCTTGATCGCATTGGCTTTTCCGATCCGTATCGCTGATCGAGTATGCTGGCGAGGCGATGTCCGAGCAGTCACACGGCGGCACTGGCCGCTGGCTCAAACGAATCACCAAGTCGATGGCGGGTGAACCCCGCGATCTCGCAGAACTGATCGAGGCGCTGCGCGCCGCGAGCGACCGCGGCTTGTTCGACGGCGACGCGCTCGCGATGCTCGAGGGCGTGCTGTCGGTCGCCGACACACAGGTACGGGACATCATGGTTCCGCGCTCGCAGATCGTGTTCGTCGAGCACGACGAATCGCCCGAGCGCATCGTCGCGCACGTCGTCGACTCGGGTCATTCGCGTTTTCCGGTGATCGGCGAGGACCGTGACGAGATCGTCGGGATCCTCCTCGCGAAGGACCTGTTGCGCCTGCAGATCGCCGGCGCCGAGGAGTTCGCGATCCGCGAATACATGCGGCCGGCGGTGTTCGTCCCTGAGAGCAAACGGGTCAACGTGCTGCTGAAGGAATTTCGCCGAAGCCACAACCACATCGCGATCGTCGTCGACGAATACGGCGGCGTGTCCGGTCTCGTGACGATCGAGGACGTGATCGAGCAGATCGTCGGGGAGATCGACGACGAGCACGACATCGAGGACGATCAACCGATACGCCGGGAAGGGCCGCGGGAATTCTCGGTGCGCGCGTTGACGCCGATCGACGAGTTCAATCGATATTTCGGCACCGGATTCTCCGACGAAGACTTCGACACCATCGGCGGTCTGCTGATGAGGCAATTCGGCCGGCTGCCGCGCCGCGGAGAGAGCGCGCGGGTCGGCGAGTTGGAGTTCCGGGTGCTGAGCGTCGACCGGCGCCGGATCGAGATGCTGCGCGTCGCGACCCCGACCGACCACGTGCCGCCGCCGGAGGAGGGTCGCGGCGCCCCCGGTTAGGTCCGATCGCGGCTCGCGCCGATCTCGGGTATTCTCACCGGCCATCATGCAAGAACGATACGAACCGGCCACGGTCGAGGCCGAGGCGCAGCGATACTGGGATGAACGACGCTCCTTCGCGGCCACCGAGGACCGGTCCCGCGAGAAGTACTACTGCTTGTCGATGTTCCCCTACCCGAGCGGCCGGTGCCACATGGGCCATGTCCGCAACTACACGATCGGCGACGTGCTCGCCCGCTTCATGCGGATGCAAGGCCGCAATGTGCTGCAACCGATGGGTTGGGATGCGTTCGGTCTGCCCGCAGAGAACGCGGCGATCGCGAACGGCGTGCCGCCGGCGAAGTGGACGTACGACAACATCGCGACGATGCGGGGACAGCTCAAGTCCCTGGGTCTCGCGATCGACTGGAGACGCGAGATCGCGACCTGCCGTCCGGACTATTACCGGTGGAACCAGTGGCTGTTCCTGCGGATGCTCGAGCGCGGCATCGCGTACCGCAAGACCGGGGTCGTGAACTGGGATCCGGTCGACCGCACGGTGCTCGCCAATGAGCAGGTCATCGACGGCCGTGGCTGGCGCACCGGCGCGCTGGTCGAGAAGCGCGAGATCCCGATGTATTACCTCGCGATCACGCGGTACGCGGAGCCCTTGCTCGAGGCGCTCGCGCACCTGCCGGGCTGGCCGGAGCGCGTCCGCACGATGCAGTCGAACTGGATCGGCCGCAGCGAAGGCGTGAACGTCGGATTCCCGTATGAGATCGCCGGCACCCGAGGCGTGCTGCGCGTGTTCACGACTCGCGCGGATACCCTGATGGGCGTGACGTTCTGCGCGGTCGCGGCCGAGCACCCGCTCGCGGCGCTCGCCGCGCAGGCCAACCCCGCGCTCGCGGCGTTCATCGCCGAGTGCCAGCGCGGCCCCGCGGTCGAGGCGGAACTCGCGACGCAGGAGAAGAAAGGGATGCCGACCGGATTCTCGGTGCGGCATCCCTTGAGCGGCGAGCCGATTCCGGTCTGGGTCGGCAATTACGTGCTGATGAGCTACGGCGAGGGCGCGGTGATGGGCGTGCCCGCGCACGACGAACGGGATTTCGAGTTCGCGAATAAATACGGCTTGCCGATCCGTCGCGTGATCGATGTCGGTGGTCGCCCCTATTCGACGCAGTCCTGGGAGCCGTGGTACGCGGAGCACGGCCGCTGCGTCGATTCCGGGCGCTACGACGGGATGGACTCCGCAACGGCGGTCGCTGCGATCGCCGCCGATCTGGAGCAGGCCGGGCTCGGAGAGCGACGGACCATTTGGCGGCTGCGCGACTGGGGGATCTCGAGGCAACGGTACTGGGGCTGTCCGATCCCGATCGTGCAGTGCGCGGACTGCGGGCCGGTGCCCGTGGCGGACCCGGACCTGCCGGTGCTGCTCCCGGAGGACCTCGTACCGGATGGCAGCGGCAACCCGCTCGCGAAGCACGAGGCGTTCCTCGCGTGCCGCTGCCCACGCTGCGGTGCGCCCGCCCGCCGCGAGACCGATACGATGGACACGTTCGTCGACTCGTCGTGGTACTTCCTGCGCTACGCGTGCAACGACAACGCCGCCGCGATGGTCGATTCGCGGGTCGACTACTGGTTGCCGGTCGACCAGTACATCGGCGGGATCGAGCACGCGATCCTGCACCTGCTGTACTCGAGGTTCTGGACCCGGGTGATGCACGACATCGGGCTGGTGCCGTTCGAGGAGCCGTTCACGAACCTGTTCACGCAGGGCATGGTGCTCAACGAGGTCTTCTACCGCAAGCCCGCGTCGGGGCGGATCGAGTATTTCAATCCCGCCGACGTCGAGATGCGCGTCGATCCTCACGACAAGCGGCGAACCGCGGTCCTGCGCGCCGATGGGCGTGAGGTGATCTCGGGCGGCGTCGTCACGATGTCGAAGTCGAAGAACAACGGGGTCGATCCGCAGGCGCTCGTGGCGGAGTACGGTGCGGATACCGCGAGGCTGTTCACGATGTTCGCCGCACCACCGGAGCAGACGCTCGAGTGGTCGGACGAAGGCGTGCAGGGCGCCTACCGCTTCCTCAAGCGGTTGTGGAAGGCGGTTCACGACCATGTCCAGGCCGGGCCTGCCGGGCCGCTCGAACGGACGGGACTCGATGAGGCGCAACGGACGATCCGGCGCCTGTCCCATCAAACGCTCGCCAAGGTCACCGACGACATCGGCCGCCGGCGCACCTTCAACACCGCGATCGCCGCAGTCATGGAGCTGATGAACGCGCTCGGGCGTTTCGAGCCCCGCACCGTGCAGGATCGTGCGGTGCTGCAGGAGGGGCTGCAGATCGCGGTCGTGTGCCTTTCGCCGATCGTCCCGCACGTCGCTCATGCGCTGTGGCGCGCATTGGGTCACGAGACCGCGATCATCGACGAGCGCTGGCCGGAAGTCGACGCCGCGGCGCTCGAGCAGTCGATGATCGAGATCGTCGTGCAGGTCAACGGCAAGCTGCGCGGCCGGGTCGCGGTGCCGTCGGGCGCCGCGACCGACGCGGTGCAGGCGGCGGCGCTCGCCGATCCCGCGGTGCGCCGGTTCGTCGGCGACGCCGCGATCCGCAAGGTCGTCGTCGTTCCGGGAAAGCTCGTGAATGTGGTCGTCTGATCGGTCCGCCGTCCTGCGTCGGTCGGCATCGCGCTGGACCGCGCTCGCCGCGCTCGCCGCGGTCGCCGCAGGATGCGGATTCCGACTGGCCGGCACCGCGCCGCTGCCCGCCGTGCTCGATCGTCCCCATCTGTCGTTCAGCGATCCGTATTCGGACTTCGCGCGGATGTTCGGCCAGCAGTTGCGCGACGCGGGCGCGACCCTCGAGTACAGCGACGCCACCGCGACCGCGACGGTGGACGTGAGCCGCGATTCGGTCGAGCAACGGGTGTTGTCGGTGTCCGCGCGCAACATCCCCACCGAATACCTGCTGATCTACACGGTCACTTATTCGGTCCGGCACGCGGGCAAGGAACTGCTCGCGCCGCAGACGATCAGCCTGTCGCAGGACTACAGCTTCTCGGAGCAGGCGGTGCTCGCGAAGCAGCACGAGGCGGATCGGCTGCGCCGGCAGATGGCCCGCGAGCTCGCCGCGATCGCGATGCGGCGCATTGCGAGCTTGAAATAGGGATGCCCGCGGCCGGCGCCGGTGTGCGATCCTTCGGCGAACTCGATCCGGTCGGTCTCGCCGTGCTCCTCGCGCGCTACGGATTGCAGATCGAGCGCGTCGCGCTCGGCGAGTCGATCCCCGGCTCCTACTGGGGTGAACCGGAGGCCGGACTGATCGGCGATCGTCTCTACGTGCGAGCGGATACGCCGGTGCATTCGGTGCTGCACGAGGCTTGCCACTACGTGTGCATGACCGCAGAGCGGCGAACCGGTCTCGACACCGACGCGGGCGGCGATTTCGCCGAGGAGAACGCGGTCTGCTATCTGCAGATCGCGCTCGCCGACCACGTCCCGGAGGTCGGGCGGGCCCGGATGCTCCGGGACATGGACGCCTGGGGCTACACCTTCCGGCTTGGCAGCGCGTCCGCCTGGTTCACCGAGGACGCCGCCGACGCGCATCGGACGCTGGTCGATTGGGGGCTTCTCGAGCCCGGCGGTCGACCGACCTTCCGCTGCCGGTGAGCGGCGCCGCGATGGGTCCGTGGACCTGGTTGCAACGAATCGCCAGCCTCGCCGAGGCGGTCGGTTCCCGCGCGGCGTTCGCGGCGGCGAACCTGCCGGCGGTTCTCGGTGCATACACGCGTCGGCGCGACGTGCCCTACGGCCTCGATCCTCGTCAGCGCATGGACGTGTACGTGCCGGATGCGGTGCCCGCGGCGCCGCGTCCGGTGGTCGTGTTCTGGCACGGCGGTCGCTGGTCGAACGGTGACAAGCGCGATTACCGGTTCGTCGGCGCCGCGCTTGCCGGGATCGGCTGCGTCGCGGTCGTTCCGAACTACCGCCTGTATCCGCAGGTCCGGATGGCGGGCTTCATGCAGGACGCCGCCCTCGCCGCGTCCTGGGCGGCTGCGTATGCCCGGGAATTCCACGATCCGGACCGACTCGTGCTGATGGGGCATTCGGCCGGCGCGCAGCTCGCAGCGCTGGTCGCGCTCGACGCCCGGCACTTCGCGGCCGCGGGGCGGGAACGTCCACGGATCGCCGGCGTGATCGGGTTGTCCGGTCCATACGATTTCCTGCCGCTCGTCGAAGCCGATCTCGTGGACATCTTCGGTCCGCAGGACGCGTTGCCGGCCTCGCAGGCGATCCACTTCGCGCATCCCGGCGCCCCGCCGATGCTGCTCGTCCATGGCGGCGCCGACGAGACGGTCTGGCCGAAGAATTCGCGCAACCTGGCGGCCGCGCTGCAGGCCCGCGGGGTCGACGTGACCTTGCGGATCCTGCCTGGACTGCGGCATGCCGACACGGTCGCCGCGCTCAGCCTGCCGGCGCGCGCCCGCGCGCCGGTGCTGCCGGAAATCGATCGATTCATCCGCGCGCTCGACGCGCGCGCGGAACGTCGCGAGGAATCGACGGCGCCCGCCGCGACCGAGCCCTGAGGCGCGCGTCGAGCGCGGAGTCAGGCGCCGCGCGTCGGATCCGCGCCGCCGGTGACCGAATAGACGCGGCCGAACCGGTTCGCGAGGAATTTTGGCAGCGCGATCTGCTCTTGCCGCACGAGACCCGCCTGCGGCAACTCGCCGGTGGCGAGCAGGTCGAGCACGGCGCAGATGCCCGCCGCGGTGGTGATCTGGATCGCGCTGCGCACGCGCCCGCCGACCGGCGCCGCGTAGACCTTGTTGGCGTAGGTCTCCTGGTGCAGCTGACCGTCACGCAGACCGGTCACCGTGACGAACACGATCACGACGTCCTGCAGGGTCGCCGGTATCGCGTTCTCGAGGATCTCCTTCAGCCACTCGCGACGGTCGCGCAGCCGCAGGTCGTTCAACAGGACCTTCATCAGCGCGGCGTGCCCGGGATAGCGGATCGTCCGATAGTTCAGGTTGCGCACCTTGCCGGCGAGCGTCTCGCACATCGTGCCGAGACCGCCGGAGGTGTTGAACGCCTCGTAACGGTCGCCGTCGAGGGAGAACTCCTCGAGTTCCTCGAGCGGCTGCGTCTCGCGGCGCTCGCCGTTCACGATCGCCTCGCACGGCTGACAGTACTCGTTGATCACCCCGTCCGTGCTCCAGGTGAGGTTGTAGTTCAGCGCGTTCGACGGGAATTTTGGCAGCGCGCCGACCCTCATCCGCACGTCGTGCAACTCGTCGAATCGGGACGCGAGGTCTGCGGCCACGATGGTGATGAATCCCGGTGCGAGACCACATTGCGGAATGAATGCGGTGTGCGCGCCGTTTGCGAGCTGCTTGACCGCGCGCGTGCTCGCGACGTCCTCGGTGAGGTCGAGATAATGGGCGCCGCCCGCCTTCGCGGCCTCCGCGATCGCCCGGGTCGCGTGATAGGGGGCGGCGCTCAGGACCGCGAACCGTCCGGCGACCGCGCGCTGCAGCCCGGCCGCGTCCTCGATGTCGACCGCGAGCTTGGTCACCGGTCGCGTGGTCTCGAGCCGCTCGAGCTGCGCGCTCGAACGATCCACGATCGTGACCGCGTAATCTCCCGATCCAGCCAGGTTTTCGGTGATCATCGCGCCGATCTTGCCCGCGCCCACCACGACCACGTTCTTCATGTTGTCTCCGGATTCTGAACCGCTGCTGGAATGGCGCTTATTCTTGGCCCGCACGCGGTCGATGGGTATCGTCGAATGCGCTAAAATGACGTACAATTCAGGTTAATTCGACTATCGAGTTGGTCGAAATGTCCGATCCGATCGATGAGAAGTTGCTCGCGATGCTGCGCGAGGATGGGCGAGCGTCGATCGCCACGCTGGCACGCGCGGTTGGACGCTCGCGCACGAGCGTGCAGAGCCGCCTGCGCCGACTCGAGCGTCAGGGCGTGATCCGTGGCTATTCGGTGCGCATCGCACCCGAGCATGCGCAGGGCGCCGTGCGCGCGCACGTCTCGATCAAGGTGGGTCCGAAGGAGGCGCGCGGCGTGATCGCCGAGTTGCGCCGGATCAAGGCGGTCCGGGTGCTGCATTCGGTGAGCGGGGAGCTCGACTTGATCGCGGTCGCGGCGACCGCGAGCGTCGCGGAAATGGACGAGATCATCGATCGTATCGGCGCGATCGCCGGCGTCGAGCGCACGATCTCGTCAATCATCCTGTCGACGAAGTTCGACCGCTGAGGGCGTGCGCCGTTCCGGGTGGTGGCACGGTCACCCGTTCGTCATCCGGGTTTGCTAGTCTTGAGCGCTGCTCGAACGATTCCGGAGGTTCGTCGATGAAGTCGCCGCTGCGTTTCGCCGCCATGCTCTTCGCATGGATCCCGTTGTCGATCGGCGCGGTGTCCGCCGCCTTCGCGGCGTCCGCCCACGGTGTGGCGCCGCCGATCCGCCACGTCTTCGTGATCGTACTGGAGAACGAGCCGTTCCACGCGACCTTCGGACCCGGTTCCGCGGCCCCCTATCTCGCCCGCACGCTGCCCCGCCGCGGCGCGCTGCTCACGCAATACTACGGCGTCGGTCATTTCAGTCTCGACAATTACATCGCGATGGTGAGCGGCCAGGCGCCGAACCCCGACACGCAGCAGGATTGCCCGGTGTACCGGAACTTCGTCGCGACCGGCCCGGTCGGCGCTCATGGGCAGCTGCCGGGAAGCGGCTGCGTCTACCCGGCGAACGTCAAGACGATCGCCGACCAGCTCGAAGCCGCCGGGCTCGACTGGAAAGGCTACATGGAGGACATGGGGCGCGATCCGGCGCGCGAACGGGCGACCTGCGGCCACGGAGTGCTCGGCATGCGGGATCCGACCGAGACCGCGACGCGGACCGATGAGTACGCGGCGAAGCACGATCCGTTCGTGTATTTCCACTCGATCATCGACGATGCGGTGCGCTGCGACGCCCACGTCGTCAATCTCGACCGGCTGCGGGTGGATTTGCGCGCCGTGGCGACGACGCCGAATTTCGCGTTCATCACTCCGGATCTGTGCCACGACGGGCACAATTCCCGCTGCGCCGACGGCAAGCCGGGTGGACTCCGGGCGATCGACCGTTTCCTCAAGGTCTGGGTGCCGCGGATCACCCGCTCGGCCGCCTTCCGCAAGGATGGCCTGCTGGTGATCACGTTCGACGAAGGATCGACCGGCAAGGCGTGTTGCGGACTGCGTCGCTTGCCGGGCGGACCGGTCCCGGGCCAATTCGGACCCGGCGGCGGGCGCGTCGGCGCGGTGCTCCTGTCCCCATTCATTCACCCGGGCACCGTTTCCGCAAAGCCTTACGACCATTATGCGTTGCTGCGCAGCGTCGAAGGGTATTTCGGCTTGCCCGCGCTCGGCTATGCGGGTGCGCCCGGCGTACGCGCGTTCGGTCCGGACGTGTTCTAGGGGTCGGGGCGCCCGGACGCGTCGGCGTCCTCGGCCGGGCCTGCGATCAGGCCCCGCCGCCAGAGCTTCCCGACCGGGGTCCGCGGCAGCGCCGCGCGGATCTCCAACGCGACCGGCAATTCGTGGCGGCCGAGCCGCTCAGTCAAGAATTCGCGCAGCGACTCGAGCGTGAGCGGCGTCGAACCCGCGCGCAGTTTCACGAACGCCTTCGCGGATTGACCGCGATACTCGTCCGGGATCCCGATCACCAGCGCTTCCTCGACCGCGGGGTGTTCGTAGATCGCCTGCTCGATCATCGTGGGATAGACGTTGAATCCGCCGGAAATGATCATGTCGTCCTTGCGGTCGACGAGGTAGAAGGAACCGCGCTCGTCCTGGTATCCCACGTCGCCGGTCAGCAGGAAGCCGTCGACGCGGCTCGCGGCGCTTTGCGCCGGCCGGCGCCAGTAACCGCTGGCGACATTCGGGCCGCGGACGCGGATCTCGCCGATCTCGTGCGCCGCGAGCACGCGGCGCGGATCGTCGAGCGCGACGACCTGCATCTCGACGCCGGGCAGCGGCACGCCGATCAGGCCGGGTGCGTACGCCTGGTCCGGCAGCATGCGCGTTCCGGCGGGCGCGGTCTCGGTCATGCCCCAGCCCGCGCCGAGCTGGCGGCCGGTGCGCCGGTGGATCGCCGCGACGATCTCGGTCGGCAGCGGCGCGCCGCCGGAGCTCAGCACGCGCAACGAGGATAGATCGCGCCGGTCGATCGTCGGATGATTCGCGATCGCGCTCCACATCGTCGGTACGCCGGCGAAGAACGTCGCGCGACCGACCTCGATGTCGCGCAGCGTCGTCTCGACGTCGAAGCGCGGTCGCAGCAGCACGGTCGCGCCACGATCGAGGCCGAGCAACAGGATCGTCGTCAACGCATAGATGTGGAACAGCGGCAGCGCGCAGATCAGCCGATCCCCGGGTCCCATCGACGTGCCGGTGCCGGCGAACCACGCTCGATACGCGGCGACAGCCGCGGTCAGATTCGCATGCGTCAGCATCGCGCCCTTCGGCTGTCCCGTCGTACCACCGGTGTATTGCAGCAGCGCGAGCGCGTCCGGGTCGATCGATGGCGCCCCCGCGGCCTGCACGCCGCCGCCGAGACGCGAGAACGGGATCGCACCGTCCGGGATCGGGCGCGAGGGGGCATGCGGGTCGAAGTCCCGCGCCTCGGCGACGATCAACCGATCGATCACGCGTTGCTCGAGCAATTTCGCCGCTCGATCGAGCAGCGCCGGGTCGTCGACCGTGATCAGGATCCGGGTCTCGCTGTCCTCCAGCTTGAAACGCAACCGCGGCGGCGGATCGAGCGGACTCAGGTGGACGAGGTGTCCCCCGACTTGCAGCGTTGCGAAGAACGCGATCGGATGGAACGGCGTGTTCGGCAGGTAGAGGCCCACGGACACGCCGCGGTTCACGCCGATCGCGGCGAGCCCGGCGGCGGCCGCGCCGACACGCGCGTGCAATTCACGATAGGGGAGGGGCTGGCCCAGAAATTCGATCGCGGTCCGGTCGGGGTCCCTTGCCACGGCGGCATCCAGCAGCGCGGGTATGCTCGTCGGCGGGTCCGGCAGATCCCAGCGCAGGGTCGGCGGGTACGTCGACTCCCAGGGGAAGGGCCGGCCGCTCATACGTTTGCGGATCGAGTCCCTCGCGCGAGATGTCCGCTCTTGCGATACAGGATCGCCCGGTCGGGCGCACGGATCCGCACCGTCGCGCCGGGGGGGAATCGCAGCCACGCCCCGGGCGCATGCGCGACGCCGTCGACCTCGATCGAGCCGTCGACGACGAACCATTCGACGCCGTCAGGCCAGGTGTCGCGCAAGTCGCCGTGTCCGCGGGACAGCCGCAGCATCTCGACGCGCTCCCATGGTGCTTCGAACAGCGTCGCGAGTTCGATGCCCGGCCCGGCGCTCTTCCAGAGCGCCGGATCGCGCGTGTACACCCGCAGCGGCCGCGTCTCCTGCGCAGGCATCTGCCTCAGCTTCACGAAGATCACGGTGCCGGGCACGCTGGCGGGCGTGTGACGCGATCCGGGGGGATTGCGCACGTAGAATCCGGCTGGAAAATCACCGGTCTCGTCGGAGAACACGCCGTCGAGTACCAGGAATTCCTCGCCGGCGCCGTGCACGTGCGCGGAGAACGCCGAGCCCGGTGCGTAGCGCACCAAGGACGTCGCGCGGGCGACCTCGTCGCCGTCGCGCTCGAGCATCCGCCGGTCGACGCCGGGAATCGGCGAGCGGACCCATGGCAGCGCGCCGCCCTCGACGACCGCCGGCAGGGTGAGATCCGCGTGCAATTGCATCGCGCGCCGCCGGCCCGGGCTTATTTCGCCGGCCCGCAGGGGCCGATGCGTTCGCCGCTCGTGTGCAGGCTCATCACGCTCGGCGGCAACGTGACCGGGCCGCCGGTGAAACTCTGGTGCACGGTACCGTCGATCGTCACCTTGCGCTTGTCGGCCGACGGCGTGATCACGAACTGGTCGACCATCTTCGTGACCATCCCATGGCTCGCGGCGGTGCAAATCAAGGTCGTGTGCCATGCGCCAGCGGTGACCACCAGGGTCGGCGGGTCGCAATGGACGCCGGGTGCGTGCGGGATCGGCGTCGGTGGCTGGGTGTCGTTCGGCTTCACGCAGACCCGCCATTCGTTGTGCATCGACCGGCCGTTCATCATCCCGCTTTGGTAGGTCACCCGTGATCGATAGTGCCATTCGCCGGGGGCGAGGACCGGCGTCGCGGCGCGCGCCGCGACGCTCGAGGCGACGACCGCCACCGCAATCGTCGACGCGAGCCGAGTGAAGGTTCGAACGTGCATGGATCCTCCGATCACCGCCGCAACCACCAGATGATCGCCGACAGCAGAATCGACAGCAAGATCGACGTCGTGATCGGCAGATAGAACGTGACGTGGGGGCGCTGGATCACCACGTCGCCGGGGAGCCGGCCGAGGTGCAAGCGCCGCACCCAGGGCCACGCGAGGCCGAGCGCGAGCGAGACGAGACCGATGGCGACGAGGAGCTTTCGCAACGCTTCTCCCGGGCGAGGTCACTTGCACCGAGGCGCAAGTGCATGTCAGCATTGCGGCCGTCGAAACGCAAGCCGTGCGTGCCCCGGCGGCGCGATCGACGCCGGCGCGGCCTGACGTTTCCCATCCCATGATCGAATCCGACGAATCCTCGTTCCAACGCGATGTCCTCGATGCTTCGCGAACGCAGCCCGTGCTGGTCGATTTCTGGGCGCCGTGGTGCGGGCCGTGCCGGGCGCTCGGGCCGCTCCTCGAGCGGTTGGAGACCGACTATGGCGGCCGCTTCCGCCTCGTGAAGGTCGATTCCGACGCGAATCCCGGACTCTCGGCCCGCTATCGCGTTCGCAGCATTCCCTACGTGATCGCGTTCGTCGACGCGGAGGCGATCGACTCGTTCGTCGGCGCGCTGCCAGAAGGACAGCTGCGGGCGTTCATCGACCGGGCGATCCCGGGTCCGGCGGAGCGGGAGCGACGACGCGCGCGCGCGCTCCTCGACGCGGGCGACCGGAGCGCCGCCGCCGAGGCTTTGCGTGCGGCGATCGCGCTGCAACCGGCGCTTGCGACGGCGCGACTCGACCTCGCGGACCTGCTGCTCGATGGCATGCCTCCGGTCGACGAGGCGCGCCTGGTCGAGGCGAGCACGGTGCTCGAGCCGCTCGGGCCGGCGGACCGCGGCGAAGAGCGGCATCGGGCGCTCGGCGCGCGGCTCGAAGCGCTGCGCGCCAGCGCCGGTGCGGCGCCGCTCGACGTGCTGCGCGCCCGCGTCGCCGCAGCGCCCGACGATCTTGCGGCGAAATTCGCGCTCGCACAGCGTCTCGTCGCCGAGCGCGCCTATGCCGAGGCGCTCGAACTGCTGGTCGAA
>JAKBCG010000298.1 GCA_021808035.1 Pseudomonadota bacterium | reverse complement strand
GCCATCCGCATCCGCTGTTCGGCGGAACGCTGGACAACAAGGTCGTCACGACTGTCGCGAAGGCGCTCGCCGACTGCGCGATGCCGACGCTGCGGTTCAATTTCCGCGGGGTCGGCTCGAGCCAAGGGACTTACGACGAAGGCATCGGCGAAACGGCGGACGCACTCGCCGTCGCCGATTGGGGTGGGCGACGCTGGCCCGATCGACGGCTGGTCCTCGGGGGCTTTTCGTTCGGAGCCTACGTCGCCTTGCGCGCTGCGCAGCGGCATGACCTCGCCGGTTTGATCCTGGTCGCACCGCCGGTCGGGCGCTTCGACTTCTCGGGTCTTGCTCCGCCACGTTGTCCGTGGACGGTGATCCAGGGCGATGCGGACGACGTCGTCGATCCCGGGCAAGTCATCGACTGGGCCGATCGCGCGGTTCCCCGGCCGACGATCGTTTCGCTGTCCGGCGTCGGGCACTTCTTCCACGGCCGGCTCACCGAATTGCGAGACGCCGTGATCGCGGAAATCCGGAGCGTCTGAGGGGCTCGTCAGCCGCTCCGGACCCAGGGGTTCGTCGTCGCTTAGTTCACGAATTCCTTCAGGTTCTTCAGCGCCGCGATCCGCACCTTCTTGCTGGCGGGCTTCGCCTTGAACATCATCTTCTCGCCGGTGAACGGGTTGACGCCTTCGCGGGCCTTCGTCGCCGGCTTCTTCACGACCTTCATCTTGAGCAGTCCAGGCATCGTGAAAGTGCTGTGGCTGCGCAGGCTCTTCTTGATGGTCGCCGACAGCGCGTCGAACACGGATCCGACCTGTTTCTTGGTCAGTTCCGTTTCCTTCGCGATGTTCGCCAGGATTTCCGATTTGGTCGGCGCTGCACTCTTTTTCGCCATTTCAATCTCCTAGGGTGTCTTCCGAACGCGGGTTTCGATGATCCAAACTCGAACTCGGCGCCGAAAATAACATAGAAAAAAGCCGATGTTTAGTGCATTTGGAAAAAAAAATCGCTCAAGCCGATTCGCGCGAGACTGGAATTTCCCGTAGTTCATCATCTCTGCGGGTTCGCCGGACGACCGCGCGCGGTCACGCGCCGTGCAGGAGCAGCAACGCCGCGAGGATCGCGATCGACGCCCAGAGCATCGAGAAATCGACACGGCCGATCGGTGGGATCACGCGCCGGATCCGGCCGAGGAGCGGCTCGCACACGCGTGCGACCAGTCCCAACCCGGGCGCATGAGCGCCGGCGGGGACCAAGCTTCCGAACCAGTACAGGAGCAATGCGAACAGGTAGACGCGCAACACCATGACCGCGAGGCTGGTGGCTGCGAGCCCGAGAAACGTCGCCGGGTCGATCCGACCGATGCCGTCGAGGGCAAGTCGCACCTCGGTCCGGGCGGCTGCGGCGATCACGACAGCGACGACCGTGGCGGTATCGATCCTCCGGATCGGCGGCACTGCCCGGCGCAGCGGCAGCACGAGCCAATTCGTGACCCGCACGATCGCATCCGCGTACGGGTCGCGAAAATCCGCCCGCACCCATTGGAACATCAGGCGCAACAGGAACGCGAGCGCGAGCAACTCGAGCAGCGTGTCGACGACGAAGCGGATCGCGTTCACCAGTGTCAGGCTCCTCAGGGTTGGCCGAATTCGGCGGCCAACTCGACCGAACGTCGCGCCGCGGCGGTGACCGCGCGGGCGATCGTCGCGCGAACCTCCGCGGCCTCGAGAATCGCAAGAGCCGCCTCGGTCGTCCCGCCTTTCGAGGTGACCTGTGCGCGCAGCGCCGCAAGCGGCTCGGTGGCCTCGTCCGCCATCCGCGCGGCGCCGAGCGCGGTCGCGAGCGTCAGACGGTGCGCGACCCCGGCAGGGAGTCCGAGATCGCGTGCCGCGGACTCGAGAGCTTCCATTAACAGGAAGAAATAGGCCGGACCGCTGCCGGAGAGCGCGGTCACCACGTCGATCTGGGCTTCGTCCGTCAACCAGACGGTGACCCCGACCGCGCTCATGATCGATTCCGCGCACTCGCGTCCGGACTGCCCGATGCGAGCGGGGGCGACGAGCGCCGTCGCGCCGTAGCCGCTCAGCGCCGGCCGGTTCGGCATCGTGCGGACGATCCCGCGGCGCGGGCCGAACCAGCGCTCGAGCGCCGCGAGCGGTATGCCGGCAGCGACCGAGATCACCTGCGTCGATTCCGCGAGCCGCGGTGCGAGCGCGAGCGACACCTCCCGCATCGCCTGCGGCTTGACCGCGAGCACGATCACGTCCGATTGCGCCGCGACCTGCGCATTGTCGGCGGACGTCGCCACGCCGAACTGCGCTTCGAGCCATCGGCGCCGCTCCGGGTGCGGCTCCGCGACCGCGATCTGCGCCGGGGGCATGCCGCGGCGCAGGAGTCCGCCGATCAGTGCGGCCGCCATGTTGCCGCCGCCGATGAATGTCAGCCGGTCGCGGGTGTTCATGCGGTCACCGCCGATCGCCAAACAGCGCCGTGCCGATGCGCACGTGGGTCGCGCCCTCGGCGATCGCGGCTTCGAAATCCGCGCTCATTCCCATCGACAGCGCGTCGAGCGCGAACCCTCGCGCGTTCAATTCCTCGCGCAGCTCGCGCAGGCGCGCGAACACGGCGCGCTGTCTGGCGGGCTCCCGCTCGAACGGCGGCAGGCACATGAGTCCCCGCAGACGCAAGCGCGGCAGTGCCGCGACCGCAGCGGCGGCTTCGGGCAGCGCCTCGGGTTCGAGGCCGGCCTTGCTCGGCTCCGGCACGACCGCGACCTGGAGGCAGACCTCGAGCGTCGGACGGTGCGGTGAGCGCTGGTCCGACAGCCGTCGCGCGATCTCGACCCGGTCGATCGAATGGACCCAGTCGAAGCGGTTCGCGACGAGACGGGTCTTGTTCGACTGCAGCCGCCCGATGAAATGCCAGCACAACGGCAGGTCCGCGAGAAGGTCGATCTTCGTAGCCGCTTCCTGAGGATAGTTCTCGCCGAAATCCGTGATGCCCGCCGCGGCGGCCGCCCGCAGCCGTTCGGCAGGCTGGGTCTTGCCGACGGCGATCAGCGTGACCTCGGCCGGATCCCGGCCCGCCCGCCGGGCCGCGCGTGCGATGCGATCGAGGATCCCGCGGGGATCGATCTCGGAATTCTGCGGACCAATTAACATATTGGGTGTCGATACCCTCTTATATACTGCATGCGGCTTCGATGGAGCCGAATTGGGAGCGGTCGATGGCGGTCGATATCGCGCAACTCCTCGCGTTTGCGGTCAAGAACAAGGCGTCGGACCTGCATCTGTCGGCGGGCGTGCCGCCGATGATCCGTGTCGACGGCGACATGAAACGGATCAACATGCCCGCGCTCGCGCACAAGGAAGTGCACAGCATGGTGTATGACATCATGAACGACAAGCAACGGAAGGCGTACGAGGAGTTCTTCGAGACGGACTTTTCGTTCGAGATCCCGAAGCTC
>JAKBCG010000297.1 GCA_021808035.1 Pseudomonadota bacterium | reverse complement strand
TCAGCGCGCCCGTGACACCGCGCGCCGCGAGGCCGCCGTCGCGCACGCGGTGATCGGCTTCCTCGATCATGACATCCTCGCGACGGGCTCGCCGTTCGCGGTGAGCACGAGCGGTGCCGAGCACGTGACCGTGCGACAGGCGGTCGATCGCGCGGCGGCGCACGTCGACGCGCGGTTTCGCGGCCGACCGGCGGTGGCCGCGTCGATTCTCGCGACGATCGGCCAGGTCTACGTCGAGGACGGCGATTACGCCGCCGCGGAACGGGAGATCGGCAAGGCGATCGCCCTCAGCCGCGCGAGCCGCGCGCCGACCGACGTGACCGTGATCCGGGCCGAGTACCGCCTCGCGTTCGCGCTCAGCGTCGACCAGAAATTCGCGGCAGCCCGCCAGCTCCTCGACACCGCGGATGCGCAGCTCGCGGCACGCGGCTCGGTCGATCCACGAACGGCGCTGATTCACGACGTAATGGAGGGCAATTATTACTTCGCGCGGCAGGACTATCGGCCGGCCCGGGCCTTCTTCCGGCGCAGTCTCGCGGAAGCGGCAGCGCTCGAGCCGCGCAACGTCAGCGTTATCGCGATCCGGCAGACGTCCCTCGCCTGGTGTGATGCGGCGCTCGATGATTTCGGCCATGCATTCCCGCTCTATCGGGCGGCGCTCGCGGAAGTTCGACACGCCGAGCCGCATGGCGGGACGCTCACGGGCACCATCGAGGAACGATATGGAATCGGGCTGTTTCTCGCGGGGCACGACGCGGACGCACGGGCGATGCTGACGCGCGCGCACACGGACCTCTATGCGACGATCGGCAACGACGGACTGACCGCCGAGGCGCTCACGTTCCTCGGCTGGCTCGAGTTGCGTGACGGACAGGCCGCGGACGCGGCTCGGACGCTCGCGATCGCGTATCGACAGGAGGTTGCGAGCGCGGGGCCGGAACATCGGATGACCCTGCGGGCGAGGGCCTGCCTCGGAATGGCGGAGATCGCCACGGGCGACGCCGTGACGGGCCTCGCGGACCTCGGCGCGGCCGCGGCGGCGTATCGGCGGGTGCTCGGACCCACCGCACCGGAGTCGGAATATTTCCAGTTGAAGGATATCGAGGCGCGCGCGCGCGCCGGTCAGCCCGACGCCGGTGCGAGCGCGGCGGTTGCGAAACTCGCGCCCGCGACACTCGCCGAGGCCGCGCCGTGGGAGGATTGGGCGGCGCATCTCGCGGCCGATGAGCGCAGCATCGGCACTTGCGGGGCGACCGAGGATCTGGCGGCGAGGAACGGATTGGCGAGCAGTTCCTGCATCAAACGGCCTTGAGAGTGGCAGCCGATTTTCGCGAACGCTCTTTTTCGCAAGGTCTTTGCGGTATTGATCGTGACTCGCGCCCGCGCGCAGAATTCGGGCAGCGAGTTGCCGTTGACGATCGCCTCCGCGACCCGCGCTTCGGCGCGCGTGAGGCCGTAGAGACGGGCGAGTTTCGCCTGCAACGGCAAGGGCTCGGGTAGATTGCGGCGCACGTGCACCACCGCGACGGGCGGCGTGGATGCGGTCGCGGCGCGCAGCGGACGAACCTGCACCAGCAGATGCGCACCGTCGGATCCGTCGAAACGCAGCAAGTCCGCCTCGGCTTCGCGCTCCGCGCACGCCGCATCGAGCGCGCGACCGAACGCCAGCTGGTCCGCCGCCGCCACGAATCGGATCTTCCCGTGCCGCAGCCGCAGGAGCCGTTGGTCGCGAAACAACGAGTGCGCGACCTCGTTCGACCAGCGCAGTACGCCGCCACGCTCGAGCACCATCACGGCAAGTTCGATCGATTGCAACGCGTCCTGATAGAGGCGCTGCTCCCACTGGGAATGTTCCAGGCGCCGGTTCAACGACAGTGCCCGGCCGACATGCGGCAGCAGACGCTGCAGCCGGGCCCCCTGCGCTCGGTCGAACTGCCGCTCGCCGGCGCGTCGCCGGATCGCGATCAGGCAAGAGACGTCGTACACCGCCCGCGAGACCACCGCCCACAGGAGCGGTTCGCCAGCCCGGGATCGGGCGATCGTGACCGGTGCACCGCCGGGGTTGAACGCCGTGCGGGTGATCTCTGGCAGGATCGATGGCATGTCGCCCTGTGCAGCCCAGCGTTCGAAGCCATCGCCGAGCTCGTCCCATAAGCCGATCTCGGCGGCCGCGGCGCCGAAACACGCGGCAAATTCCACGGCGAGCGCGGTGCGATCGGCGCCGGAGTCGATCGCTGCGTAGAGTGCCGTCAGGAGTCGCGCGGAGCGCTTGTCGGTGAACATCCCGCGGCGGACGATAGGGTACGGGTGTCGGACGAGTCTTGACGGCCCGCGCGAGAAATCTGACGAATTATGACCAAACCCGGCGGCGCCGAGCCCGATCGTGGCTCCCCGCCGGGGGACTGGAGACATGCGGGGTGCATTCAGGGTTTTGCCTAGCAAGTAACACCCGCGAATCGCCGGCGCTTTACTCGCCGCGACGCGGATGCTATTGATTCGGGTCGCTCAATTTCCGACTCCATTCGACCTCGATTCCGGGAGACTCATGAAGCACTCGAAGCTTTCGATCGCGATCGCCGCCGTCCTCGGCGGCGCTTCCGTCGGCGGAATGGCCGCCGCGGCGACGCCGAGCGGCACGACGAATCCGAGCGATGTCCTGCAGGCGATCACAGTGACCGCGCAGCGGCGCGTGCAGAACATGCAGGACGTGCCGATCTCGATGCAGGCATTCACCGGCAAGGCCCTGCAACAGCTGCACATCGAGACCTTCGACGACTATCTCAAGTACCTGCCGAACGTGACGTCGGCGAACAACGGTCCCGGCCAGAACGAGGTGTTCATGCGCGGCCTGAGCGCGGGATCCCAGTCCAGCCAGGGCAGCGCACTGACCGGCTTGTTCCCGAACGTCGCGATCTACCTCGACAACCAGTCGGTGCAGATGCCGAACCGCAACCTCGACATCTACGCGGCGGACCTGAACCGCATCGAGGTCCTGGAAGGGCCGCAGGGCACGCTGTTCGGCGCCGGCGCCGAGGCCGGGGTGATCCGCTACATCACCAACAAGCCGGTGCTCGACCGCACCGAGGGCAATGTCTCCGCGGGCTACAGCGTCACCGCCCACGGCGATCCGAACACGAACCTCTCCGCGGTGCTGAACGTCCCGCTGATCGACCACAAGATGGCGCTGCGCGTGGTGCTGTACAACGACAGCCGCGGCGGCTACATCGACAACGTGCCGGCGACCTTCACCCGCCGCAACACCGACATCGGGATCCACTACGCGAATTACCCGGCGGTCAACGGCCAGTGCCCCGACGGGCAGCCGAACGCCGGCTACTGCGTGCCGCCGGGCAGCCCCGTGATCAACAACTACAACATCGCGCAGCGCGCGATCAACCCGGCCAGCTACAAGGGCGGCCGGGCCGAGCTGCTGTACAAGTTCAACGACGACTGGAACATCCTGATCACGC
>JAKBCG010000296.1 GCA_021808035.1 Pseudomonadota bacterium | reverse complement strand
ATCGAGCACGTCGGCGATCCAGTTCGCCAGCCGCTGCATCTCGGCCTCCTTGAAACCGCGGGTGGTGATCGCCGGGGTCCCGATCCGCAGGCCGCTGGTGACCGTCGGCGGACGCGGATCGTTCGGTACGGCGTTCTTGTTCACCGTGATGTGGGCGCGCCCGAGCGCGGCGTCGGCGTCCTTGCCGGTCACGGTCCTGGTCGTCAGGTCGAGCAGGAACAGGTGGTTGTCGGTGCCGCCGGAGACGATCCGGAAGCCGCGTGCCTGCAGCGCCGCGGCGAGCGCGCGCGCGTTCGCGACGACCTGCTGCGCGTACGCCTTGAACTCGGGTTGCAGCGCCTCCTGGAACGCGACCGCCTTCGCGGCGATCACGTGCATCAGCGGCCCGCCCTGGATCCCCGGGAACACCATCGAGTTGAGCTTCTTGTGGATCTCCTCGTCCGGCCGCGCGAGGATGAGACCCCCGCGCGGCCCGCGCAGGGTCTTGTGGGTCGTGGTCGTGACGACGTCGGCGACCGGCACGGGGTTCGGATAGACCCCCGCGGCGACCAGACCCGCGACGTGCGCCATGTCGACGAGGAAACGCGCGCCGACCGCATCGGCGATCCGCCGGAAACGCGTCCAGTCGATCACCCGCGAGTAGGCCGAGAAGCCCGCGACGATGAGCTTCGGCCGGTGCTCGAGCGCGAGGCGCTCGACCTCGCCATAGTCGATCTCGCCGGTGTCCGGCCGCACCCCGTACTGAACCGCCTTGAACAGCTTCCCGGAGAAGTTCACCTTCGCGCCGTGCGTGAGGTGCCCGCCGTGATCGAGGCTCATCCCGAGGATCGTGTCGCCCGGCGCGAGCAGCGCGAAATACACCGCCTGGTTCGCCTGCGAGCCGGAATGCGGCTGGACGTTCGCGAACGCCGCGCCGAACAGCGTCTTCGCGCGCTCGATCGCGAGCCGTTCGGCGACGTCGACGAACTCGCAGCCGCCGTAGTAGCGCTTGCCGGGATACCCTTCCGCGTACTTGTTCGTGAGCACCGAGCCTTGAGCCGCGAGCACCCGCGGGCTGGTGTAGTTCTCCGACGCGATCAGCTCGATGTGATCCTCCTGGCGCCGCCGCTCGTCGGCGATCGCACGCGCGAGCTCGTCGTCGAATCCCTCGATCGTCATCTGCGAATGGAACATGCACGGGTCTCCGGGAATTAGCCCGTCATTATAGCGGATTGGCCGACCCGTCCGCAGTCACGAACGCGTTCACGACCGCGCACCAGGCGCGCGCCAGGTTGCGCCGGTCGTAGCCACCGCCGCCCATCCCGAGCACCCGGCCGTGACCCTGGGCGTCGGCGATCGCGCACAGCTGGCGCGCCGCGTGCGCGTGCGCGGCCTCGGTGAACGCGAGGTGGGTGAGCGGATCGCCCGCGAGGCTGTCTGCGCCGCACTGGAACAGGATCAACTCGCTCGGCAGGCGGTCGAGGAAGGCCTCGACCTCCCGCCATGCGTCGGCGAACGCCCGGTCGTCCGCGCCAGGCGGCAGCGGGATGTTCAGCTTCGTGCCGGCGGCGGCGCCACGGCCGGTCTCCTCGCGCGCACCGGTGCCCGGATACAGGGTCCGGCCGTCCTCGTGGATGTCGGCGACGTACATCGAGTCGTCCGCGACGTACGCATAGAAGACCCCGTCGCCGTGGTGCGCATCGATGTCGACGTAGGCGATCCGGCGCAAGCCGTGGCGAGCTCGGAGGATCTCGATCGCAACGCCGCAATCGTTGAACACGCAGAAGCCGGCCGCCCGGTCGCGCCCGGCGTGGTGCAGCCCCGCGATCGGCACGAACGCGCGCCGGCATCGACCCGCGACCAACGCTTCGGCCGCGGTCAGGGTCGCCCCGACGACCGCCGCGGCCGCCTCGTAGACGCCACGGAACGCCGGCGTATCCCCGCCGTCGAGGCAGCCCTCGCCGCACGCGGAACGCCGACGTACGAAATCCAGGTAGTCCGCGGTATGGAACGCGCCGAGCTCCGCGTCCGACGCGATCCGGGGGGCGCGAAGCTCGACCTGCGCCGCGAGGCCCTGCGCGCGCAGTTCGCGCAGGAAGTGCGCCTGCCGGTCCGGCCCGAACGGGTGAGCGTTGCCGAAGCCGTAGCGGGCGATCGCGTCGCCGGCGACGACCATCACGGGAGCCGGCGTCGACATGGGCGGCAGGGTATCACGCGACCCGCGAAAAGGCGCGCCTCCCGCGCGGCATCATGTTCCTTGACGTTTCCTCACCTTCCTTGGATGGTGCCGGTCGGGCGCTTCGGTCACAATTGCCGCCGCCCAACGATCGAGAATCCATGATCGAGACGCCGACACCTGCCACGACGCCTCCGCGCCGCTCCCGGGCCTTCTGGGTCGCGAGCGCGCTCGTCGGCGCGTTCGTCGTGATCGTGGTGCTGCGCCTGATCGGCTCGAAGGCCCCGTCCCACCGGATGCCACCGCAGGTGGTCGACGTCGCGGCCGCGGTACGCGGTTCGATGCCCGAGACGCTGACCGAACTCGGCACCGTGACGCCGATCTCGACCGTGACCGTGCTCCCGCAGCTCAGCGGTTACCTGACCCGGGTCGGCTATCGCGAAGGCGAGGACGTGCGGGCCGGTCAGTTCCTCGCGCAGATCGATCCGCGCCCCTACCAGATCGGCCTTCGTCAGGCCGAGGCCCAGCTCGCGAAGGATCGCGCGGTGCGCGCGCAGGGCCGCGCCGACCTCGCGCGCTACGCGTTGCTGCGCAGGAAACAGGCGATCGCCGAGCAGACCTACGAGGATCAGCGGTACGCGGTCGAGCAGCAGAGCGCGCAGGTCGCGAGCGACCAGGCGAACGTCGCGCAGTACCGGCTCGATCTCACGTACGCCCACATCACCGCACCGGTCGCCGGCCGGGTCGGCCTTCGGCTCGTCGATCCGGGCAATTACGTGACCGCGTCGAGTTCGCCCGGAATCGTCGTGATCACGACGATGCGGCCGACGACCGTCGAGTTCACGGTCGCGCAGAACGACCTCGCGGCGGTGGTCCGGCGTTTCGGCGCCGGCGCCAAGCTCGCGGTGACCGCTTATGCGAGCGGCGACGACCGGCCGATCGAGACGGGAACGCTGTACGCGATCGGCAACCAGGTCGCCACCGGCACCGGCACCGTGACCCTGCGCGCGAAGTTCGCGAACACCAAGGAACGGCTGTTCCCGAATGAGTTCGTGAACGTGAAGCTCCTGGTCGACACGCTGCGCGACGTCGTGCTCGTGCCGACCAGCGCGATCCTGAGCGGCGCGCCCGGCGAGTACGTGTATCTCGTGAACCCGAACCATACCGTCTCGGCGCACCCGGTGCGGGTCGGTCCGAGCGACGGCGAGCGCACCGCGATCCTGTCGGGCCTCGCGCCGGGACAGGTCGTCGTGACCGACGGGACCGACCGCCTGCGCGAAGGCGCGACGATCAGCGTCGCGACGCCCGCGGCGCGC
>JAKBCG010000295.1 GCA_021808035.1 Pseudomonadota bacterium | reverse complement strand
CTCGCTCTCGAGCGGCCGTTTCGCCGGGTCGGCGAACGGCGACCGATCGATGACGGCCGCCGCACCGAGGCCTTTCAAGTAGTCGCCCGCCTCCGGCCGACCCGTCGACGCGATCACCCGATAACCGCGCGCAGCGAGCAGCGCGGTCGCGACCGAGCCGACGCCGCCCGCCGCGCCGGTGACCAGCACCTCGCCGGCGCCCGGATCGAGCCCATGCGCCTCCAGGGTCATCAGCGCGAGCATCGCGGTGAAGCCGGCGGTGCCGATCGCCATCGCCTCGCGGGCGGACAGTCCGTCCGGCAGCGGCACCAGCCAGTCGCCACGCACCCGCGCCTTTTGCGCCAGCCCGCCCCACTGCACTTCGCCCACCCGCCAGCCGGTCAGGACGACGCGGTCGCCGACCGCGTACGCCGGATTCTCGCTCGCGGTCACCGTGCCCGCGAAGTCGATGCCCGGCACATGCGGATATTTCTTCACGAGCCCGCCGCGGCCGCTGATGACGAGTCCGTCCTTGTAATTGACGGTCGAGTACTCGACCGCGACCGTGACGTCACCGGGCGGCAGGCGCGCCTCGTCGAGTTCACGAATTTCCGCCGCGACCGATCCGCTCGCGTCGTCCAGCAACAAGGCCTCGAACATGGCTGCCTCCGATTGGTGCGATCGCCGCCATTATCGCCGATTGGCCCGGCCAACCGGCGCTCCGCAAGCGCTCAGGCGCGGCGGACCCGCCCTCCCGGCGTCAGGGCTCGATGCCGAGCTGCGTCAGGTATTCGTCGTACGTGCCCCGGAAGTCGACGAGCGCCCCACCCGGCTTCAGCTCGAGGATGCGCGTCGCGAGCGCGCCGACGAACTCCCGGTCGTGGGAGACGAACACCAGCGTGCCGGCATAGTGCTCGAGCGCGATCTGCAGCGACTCGATCGTCTCCATGTCCATGTGGTTCGTCGGCTCGTCCAGCAGCAGCACGTTCGGCTTGGTGAGCATCAGCTTGCCGTAGATCATGCGGCCCTTCTCGCCGCCGGAGAGCACGCCCACCGACTTCTTGGTCTCCTCCCCGGAGAACAGCAGCCGCCCGAGCGTCGCGCGCACGAGCTGGTCGTCATCCGCCTTGCCGGTCCACAGCGACATCCATTCGAACAGGTCGCGCTTGACCTCGAATTCGGCCTGCGGATCCTGCGGCATGTAGCCGGGCTGCGCGTTCTCGACCCACTCGATTCGGCCCGTGGTCGGCCGCAGCTCGCCGGCCAGGCAACGCATCAGCGTCGTCTTGCCGGCGCCGTTCGGGCCGATGATCGCGACCCGCTCGCCGGCCTCGATGTTGAATTTCAGGTGCTCGAGCACCGCGGCTTCGGTGCCCGGATACCGGAAGCACAGATCGTCGACGCCGACGGCGGAACGATAGAGCTTCTTCGCCTGCTCGAAGCGGATGTAGGGGTTCTGGCGGGACGACGGCCGGATCTCCTCGACCTTGATCTTCTCGAGCTGCCGCTTGCGCGAGGTGGCCTGCCGCGCCTTCGAGGCGTTCGCGGAGAACCGCCGCACGAACTCCTGCAGGTCGGCGATCTTCTCGCGCGCCTTCGCATTGGACGCCTCGACGCGCTCGCGCGCCTGCAGCGACGCGAGCATGAAGTCGTCGTAGTTGCCCGGATAGATCTTGAGCCGCTGGAAGTCCAGGTCGGCGACGTGGGTGCAGACCTGGTTGAGGAAGTGCCGGTCGTGACTGATGATGATCATCGTCGCGTCATAGTCGTTCAGGGTGCGCTCGAGCCAGCGGATCGAGTGGATGTCGAGGTTGTTGGTCGGCTCGTCGAGCAGCAGCACGTCGGGGCGCGAGAACAGGGCCTGGGCGAGCAGCACGCGCACCTTGAGCCCCGGCGGCACCTCGCGCATCGGACCCGTGTGCTTGGCCGCCTCGATGCCAGCGGCAATCAGCAGACTCGCCGCGCGCGCCTCTGCGTCGTATCCGCCGAACTCCGCGAACGTGCTCTCGAGATCGGCGGCCCGCAGGTAGTCGGCATCGGTGGATTGCGGGTCCGCGTAGATGCGGTCGCGCTCGCGCATCGCCCCCCACATCTCCTCGTGGCCCTGCATCACGACGTCGATCACCCGCTCGTCTTCATACGCGAACTGGTTCTGCTTGAGCTTGCCGAGGCGCAGGCCGGCCTGCAGCATCACCTCGCCCGCGCTCGGTTCCAGGTCGCCGCCGAGGATCTTCAGCAGCGTCGACTTGCCGCAGCCGTTCGCGCCGATCAGTCCATAGCGGTTGCCGTCGGTGAACTTGACGCTGACCTGCTCGAACAGGGGCTTCGCGCCGAATTGGATCGTCAGATTGGCGGTGGCGAGCATCGTGGTGTCCGTGGAGGCCGGGCGCGCACTCGGCGCCGGGCAGAAAACGGGGCGCGCATTGTACCCGAGCGCAGGCGCTGGATTTGGGGTAATTTTCGCGCAACCGGCCCTGCTGCCCCGAGAACTCCGAGGACCATGCTCGCCAAATCGCTCCTGTGGTCGTGGATCGCGCTGCTCGGCGCGGCGCCGTGCGTCGCCGCCGCGCCGCGGCCCGCGGCACCACCCGGCGCCGTCACGGCGGTGACGACACTCGTGATCGACCCTCGGGCGGCGGCGCATCCGTTCCCGCATTTCTGGGAGCGGATGTTCGGATCGGGCCGCGCGATCCTCGCGCTGCGCGATCGTTACCGACGCGACCTGCGGATGACCCGACGGGTGACCGGGATGCGCTACGTGCGCTTCCACGGGATCCTCGACGACGACGTCGGCGTCTACCGCGTCGACGCGCACGGCCACCCGCATTACAACTTCTCGTACGTCGATCAGATCTACGACGGCTTGCTCGCGGCCGGCGTCAAGCCGTTCGTGGAACTCAGCTTCATGCCGAAGGCGCTCGCCGCCCGGCCGCTGCTGCACCCGTTCTGGTACCGGCCGAACGTCTCGCCGCCGAAGAGCTACGCGCGCTGGGACGCGTTGATCCGCGCGTTCGCCCGTCATCTGGTGCAGCGCTACGGGATCGACGAGGTCGCGAGCTGGTACTTCGAGGTCTGGAACGAGCCGAACCTCGACTTCTGGCGAGGCCGGCCGAAGCAGGCGACTTATTTCCAGCTCTACGACCATACCGCCCGCGCGCTCGCCGCGGTGAGTCCGCGACTGCGGGTCGGCGGTCCGGCGACCGCGCAGGCGGCGTGGGTCCAGGCGTTCATCGCGCACGCGGTCGCACACCACGTACCGCTGGATTTCATCTCCAGCCACGTCTACGGGAACGACAGCGCGCCGAACGTGTTCGGCACCGACCGCCACATCCCGCGCGATCGGATGGTGTGCCGCGCGGTCCGCAAGGTCCACCGGGAAATCCTCGCGTCCGCCCGGCCGGGGCTCCCGCTGATCTGGAGCGAGTTCAACGCGGCCTACGACAACGATCCGGCGGTCACCGACTCGGCGTACATGGGCCCGTGGCTCGCGACCACG
>JAKBCG010000294.1 GCA_021808035.1 Pseudomonadota bacterium | reverse complement strand
CCTGGAAGGGGGCGGTCGAAACCGCACCGGTAAGGTCGACCGTCGACCCACCCGCCGCCGCGGAAAAGAACTCCGCGCTGCTGATCGAGGACTCGTCGCTGCCTTCGTATTGCGTCGCGCTGCTCGTGAGCGCCGCGACCCCGAGCACGGTCAGCGACGGTGCCTGCGCCGCGCTCGGCGGCGCGCGCAACTCGGCCTCGGCACCGGGATCCTCACGGATCAACACGCTCGCCTGAAGCACTCCGGACGCGCCCAGGTGGCCATGGATCTCGACATAATCACCGACGGCGACCGCGGACAGGTTGAACGGCGCGACCGGATTCGACGATTGATCCTCGTAGCGAGTCAGCGCGTCCGTGGACACCGGTATCCCGAGCACGCTCAAGGTCCCGGCGGCCGGATCGACCGCGGTCACGTTCGCCCGCACCAGGATCGGATTGGTCGATGCGAACTGCACCGTCGCGGCGACCAAGGTGCCGCTCGCATCGAAGCTGCCCTGGACGGAGATCTCGACACCGGCCGCCAGGTCCGCCGCCGTCCCGTTCTGATATTGGGTCTGCGCATCGGTCGAGATCGGCGTGTCGGCGACCTGGAACTCGCTGGATGAGACGTAGCCATCCACCTCCCCTTGCACCGCGCCTTGCGCTCCGCTCGCCGCGGACAGGGCCGGCAGCAGGGTGATCCGGGTCGCGAGCAGCGGCGTGGCCACCGGACCCGCCGGTATCGAGACCTGGATTCGATCGCCCACTTGCAGGCCGGCGCCCCCGGGGAACCCCGCGAACTGCGCGCCGCTGAAGTCGACGGCTTCGCCGTTCACGACGACCTGCAAGGTGGAGGAGTCCACGGCCGAGACGACGCCGGTCAGTTCGAAGTCCGAGACCTGCGTCTGGATCTCGACGCGGGTTGCGGCCACCGCGGCACCCGCGCCCGGGAACCCGCTCACTTCGACCAGCGTGCCGGGCAACAGCGACGCAAAACCCGGTGTCCCACCCGCCTCGGCGCCGATCGAAGTCTGCGGACCGATCTGCACGGTCTGGCCGAGCACCGTCACGCTCGAGCCTGCGGCATCGACCGAACTGATGGGTCCCTGCACCAAGGTCCGGTAGTCGACCGAGGTCGCGGTGCCCGTGGTGCCGCCCGAGGCGATCGAGCCCTGGACTTCGACGACGTCGCCGACGCTCAATTGGCCCGTGGTCGCACTTTGCCCGTCGATCGAGATCGACGCCTGGGACGTATCGAATTCGACGCCGTTGACGAAAATGCTGCCGAAACGGCTGATCGGCCCCGACGAAACGGCCGCGACCTGCGCAGGGCCGGTGCCTTCGATCCCGGCGACGACCCCGCCGCCACCGCACGACGACAGCAGCGGCAGCACGAAAAGCGCGAACCCCAGCCGGCCCCGCCACACTCGCAGGCTCATGAATTCACCGCTCCCTTCGCGACCGGCTCTTCGATCAGGTACGCGCCCGCACCGAGCCGCGTGCTCACGTGCGGGTCTTCACCCTCGGACTCGTCCACCGCGTGCTCCGCAAGCCAGCCGTCGATCCGCTCCAGGAAGCGCTGGCCCTCGCCTTCGAGGAACTCGCGGAATTCCGGCACGGCCGATCGGCGCACGCGCGCGTGGATCGCACGACGCTCGAACCGCGCGGCGACGGTCGGCGCGCGGGTGACGTTGAAAGCGAGGGTCGAGGCCATGTCGTGCAGGATGCTCCCCCACAGACGGATCTGGTTCGGATCGAAGGACTTCGGAATGTAGCTGCGCATCAGTGCCTGCAGCTGACCGTCGTCGCAAAGTTCCACCGCGCCGGCCGCGGACAACTCCTTGAACAACGCGATGTGCGGCAGGTCCGGTGCGTAGCGTCGGGCGAGTGCCTGGAAACTCGGCGAACCGCCCTCGAGCGGCAGCCGAGCCGGGCGTGCGTCCGCATCGAGGAAATCCGCATCGCAATGCCAACCGGACAGGATCCGCGAACCGTGGCTCATGTAGAGCGGCTCCAGCATCGCTCCAGGCTCCGACGCGCGGATCCGCGCGACGTCGCGCCGGTTGAGTCCGGTCAGGATCGCGGTCCGCGACACGTTGGTCGGCCGGTTGCGCCGACCGTACTCCGTCGTCGCGATATCGACGTAGGTGAACTTTGCGAGTTCACTGAACTCGCGGAACGGGATCCCACCGCGCAGAAGCACGCGAACGATCGGCCGCAGCATCAGCCGCACCGACGAGAGCAAGACCGATCGAAGATCATCCGACATATGTGTATTTTTGTCACACATATGGATTTGGTGCAACGCTTGGCACCGACGTGCGTTCCCATCCCCATCCCCATCCCCGAGGTCAGCATCCCGGTTGGACGGGCGGGACGAGGACAATCAATCGAGCCGCGCGCGCGCCTCGGCGAACAGCGCATGCAGGCGCTCCTCCAGTCGCGCCTGCAGCGCCGCGAGATCGTGCGGATCGAGCTTCTGCGGCACCCAGATCGGCTCACCGATCGCGATCGCGACGCGCGCGAACGGCAACGGGATCACGAATCGGTCCCAGTGGAACATCCATGCGCGGGAGGCCGCGTAGCTCATCGGTACGATCGGCCGCTGCGACAATTGTGCGAGCAGGATCGCGCCGGGCTTCACCTTCCAGACGGGACCCCGCGGTCCGTCGGGCGTGATCGACGGCGACACGGCGTCGCGCACGAGCGCCTGGTAGAAGTCGCGCAATGTCCGCGCACCCGTGTGGGAAGAGGATCCGCGGATCGCGACGGCGTTCAACCGCGCGATCATCATCGCGCCGATCTCGCCGTCGACCGACGGGCTGACCAGGAAGCCGGGCCGCAAGCCGCGCGTGCGCTGATCGAGCAGCGCCTTCACGCAGAACAGCTGGTGCTGGTGCCAGTAGACCGGAATCAACGACGGCGCGGCGGCCAGCGCCGCGTCGAGGTGTTCGACGCCGTCCACCCGCACGCTTCGCGCCCAGCGCCACACCAAGCGGATGAGCGCGAGCCCGACCGGAACCAGCAGGCGGTACGCCGCCGCACGCAGCGGCGTCAGCCGCCGCGACGAGCGGGTCTGCTGCCGGTAGATCGTGTTGCGAAGCCGATCGTCGTCCGAGTCGTGTGGCACGGGCCGCATTCTCGGGAAGCGCGCACCGGCGCGCAACCGCGGGTTCGCTGGGACGGGCCGATTCCCGACCGCGGGCACCGGTTCGTGCGGGCGCTTACGTTACAATGGGCGGATGTATCAGGAGGCGATACCGCCCGGGCCGGCGGAGGGCTTCGATCTCGGCGGCAGCGAAGAATCCCTTGCCCGGCTGTGCGCGTACTTCGCCGAATACGGCGACACCTACCGGGTGTTCGCGCCGGGCCGTGGCGCGTACTTCTACGTGATCAACGATCCCGACGACGTCAAGCACGTGCTGCTGTCGAACCACCGCAACTACACCAAGGGGGAAGGCATCGAGCGGGTGCAGCTCCTGCTCGGCAACGGGATCATGACGA
>JAKBCG010000293.1 GCA_021808035.1 Pseudomonadota bacterium | reverse complement strand
AACGACATCGTGTACCACGACTACTTCGACGTCGGCGTCGCGGTCTCGACCGATCGCGGCTTGATCGTGCCGGTGCTGCGCGACGCCGATGCGATGAGCTTCGCCGACATCGAGAAGGCGGTCGCGACCTATGCGACCCGCGCGCGCGCCGGCGCCATCACGATCGAGGAGCTGACCGGCGGCACTTTCACGATCACCAACGGCGGCGTGTTCGGTTCGCTCCTGTCGACGCCGATCGTGAACGCCCCGCAGAGCGCGATCCTCGGGATGCACAAGGTCCAGGATCGCGCCGTCGTCGTCGATGGCGCGATCGTCGTGCGTCCGATGATGTACGTCGCGCTGACCTACGATCACCGCCTGATCGACGGTCGCGAGGCGGTGCAGTTCCTCGTGATCGTGAAGCAATGTCTCGAAGATCCCGCGCGGATGGTGCTCGGACTATGAGCGAACAATACGACGTCGTCGTGATCGGTGGGGGCCCGGGCGGATATCCGGCCGCCATCAGGGCGGCCCAGAACGGCCTCAAGGTCGCCTGCGTCGACGAATGGCGCAACCGCGACGGCGGCCACGCGTTCGGCGGCACCTGCTTGAACGCGGGCTGCATCCCTTCCAAGGCGCTGCTCGAATCGACCGAACTCCTGCACCGCGCGCGTCATGAGTTCGCGGCGCACGGGATCGGCGTCGGCGGTGTCACGGTCGACCTCGCGGCGATGCAGAAGCGGCGGGCGACGATCGTGAAGACGATGACCGGCGGGATCCTCGCGCTGTTCAAGGCGAGCGGGGTCGTGCCGGTCGAGGGCCATGGCCGCCTGCTCGCGGGCAACCAGGTCGAGGTCACGGGCTTCGACGGCTCGCGGCGGACGCTGCTCGCGAAGGACGTGATCCTCGCGTCCGGCTCGACGCCGCTGCGGCTGCCGAACGTCCCGCACGACGGCCGGCGGATCGTCGACTCGTGGGATGCGCTGGAGTTCGACGCGGTCCCGAAGCGTCTCGGGATCATCGGCGCGGGCGTGATCGGCCTCGAGCTCGGGAGCGTGTGGCGGCGGCTCGGCAGCGAGGTCACGATGCTCGAGGCGCTCGACCAGTTCCTGCCGATGGCGGACGGCGCGGTCTCGAAGGAGGCCCTGCGGCACTTCAAGAAGCTCGGGCTCGACATCCAGCTCGGCGCGAAGGTCGCGCGCGCGGCGGTGGTCGACGACCGGGTCGAGGTGGTCTATGCGACCGCGGCGGGCGAGCGTAACCTCGAGGTCGACGCGCTGGTGGTCGCGGTCGGGCGCCGGCCGTACACCGAGGGGCTCATTGCGCCGGAGGCGGGCGTGACCCTGGACGAACGCGGCTTCATCCGCGTCGACGAGCACTGCCGCACCGCCGTGCCGCGGATCTGGGCGGTCGGCGACGTGGTGCGCGGTCCGATGCTCGCGCACAAGGGCAAGGAAGAGGGGGTCATGGTCGCCGACCTGATCGCCGGCCGGTACGGCGAGGTCAACTACCGGGTGATCCCTTCGGTGATCTATACCGCGCCGGAGATCGCGTGGGTCGGGCAGACCGAGGAGCAGGCGAAGGCGGGTGGCCGGGCGATCAAGGTCGGTCAGTTCCCGTTCGCCGCGAGCGGCCGGGCGCGCGCGATGGAGTCCTCGGCCGGTTTCGCGAAGATCGTCGCCGCGGCCGACGACGACGAGATCCTCGGCGTGCACGTGATCGGACCGATGGCGGGCGAGCTGATCGCCGAGGCGGTGCTCGCGATGGAGTATTCGGCGAGCGCCGAGGACCTGCAGCGCACCATCCACGCGCACCCGACGCTGTCGGAGGCGCTGCACGAAGCGGCGCTCGCGGTGGACAAGCGCGCGATCGATTCGATCAACCGCTGACGCCGCCGCCCGCGCGCTAACGCTTGCGCCGCGCGCCGATCACGCTCGGCAGCTGCGCGATCCGCGCGAGCACGCGCGAGAGCTGCTCGAGACCGGTGATCGAGATCCCGATCTTCATGTGCGCGACGTCTTCGCGCGGGTCGGTCACGGTCTTCATCCCGTGGATGCTGATCTTCTCGTCAGCGAGCGTGCCGCTCACGTCCCGCACCAGCCCGCGCCGGTCGTACGCCTCGACCTCGATGTCGACCGGGAACTCGCTCTCGGCGAGCGCCCCCCAGCTGACCGGCAGGATCCGCTCGGGTGCCTTCGCGGCGAGCCGGGCGAGGTTCGCGCAGGATTGCGCGTGGATGCTCACGCCGCGGCCGACGGTGACGTAGCCCACGATCGGCTCCGGCGGCACCGGCTTGCAGCAGCGGGCGTAGCTCGAGAGCAGGTCGCCGACCCCCTGGACCGCGAGCTCCGGCTCGCGCTCGACCGGGGCGCGCGGGCGCGGTGGCGCCGTCCGGTCCGCGGACGCGTCGCTGCGCGAGAGCCGCTGGATCGCCCCGGCGACCTGCGCGCTGCCGAGGTCGCCGAGTCCGAGCGCCTCGTACAGCGCGTCGACGCTCGCGACAGTTAGCTCCTCGACCAGATCCGGCAGGGCGAGACCCTGGACCCCGAGGCGGTGGAATTCGCGCTCGAGGATCGCGCGTCCCGCGGCCCGGTTCTGCGCCGCGTCCTGGCGGCGGAACCACGCGCGGATCTTGTTGCGATGGCGCGGGCTCGCGACGTAGCCGGCTTGAGCGGACAGCCAGTCGCGCGAGGGCTGCGCGGTCTTGCCCGCGATGATCTCGACGGTCTCACCGTTCTTCAACCGGTGGTCGAGCGGCACCATCCGGCCGTCGACCTTCGCGCCGCGGGTCCGGTGGCCGAGGTCGGTGTGCACCTGGTACGCGAAATCCAGCGGCGTTCCGCCGACCGGCACGTCGACGATCTCCCCGCGCGGGGTGAGCGCGTAGACCCGGTCCTGGAACAGGTCGACCCGGACCCGGTCGATGAAGTCCTGCGCCGGTTCGTCGCCGTCCGCCGGCGCGAGTAGCGCGCGCAGCTCGTCGATCTTGCGCGCATAGGCCTGATCGCCGCGGCGTCCCTCCTTGTAGCGCCAGTGGGAGGCGACGCCGCGCTCGGCCGCCGCGTGCATCTCGTGGGTGCGGATCTGGATCTCGACCGGCTGGCCGCCGGGGCCGATCACCGCGGTGTGGATCGAGCGGTACAGGTTGTCCTTCGGCGTCGCGATGTAGTCGTCGAACTCCCCCGGGATGAACGGCCACAGCGAGTGCACTACGCCGAGCGCCGCGTAGCAGGCGGCGACGTCCCGGACGAGCACCCGCGCCGCGTGCACGTCCATCACCTGGTCGAACTCCAGGTGCTTCGCCTGCATCTTCCGCCAGATGCTGTAGATGTGCTTCGGGCGCGCCTCGACCCGCGCGTCGATTCCCGCGGCGGCGAGCGCGGCGAGCAGCGCCGCCTTCAGCGCGTCGAGATAGCGCTCGCGCTCGGTGCGGCGGGCGTTGAGCGCGGCCGCGATGCGCCGGTAGGCCTCCGGCTCGAGGTAGCGGAACGCGAGGTCCTCGAGCTCC
>JAKBCG010000292.1 GCA_021808035.1 Pseudomonadota bacterium | reverse complement strand
GACCCTCCCGAGGCCGTGCGGCGCGCCGGCCGCGAGCAGCGCATCGAACAGATGGTGCGCGTACTCGATCGGAAAGTGCAGCTCCCAGCCGAGCGCGCCGACGAAATTCACGCGCAGCAGGTAGACGTCGCTCGCAAGACCGACCTCGGCGACGCGCCCGGTGAGCCACGGGAACGCGGCGTTGTCGAGCGGACCGTCCACGAGCGTGCTCAGCACCTCGCGCGAGCGCGGTCCGGCCACCACGAAGCAGCCGCGGCTCGTGGTGATGTTGCGCAGGTCGATCCGGCCGGCCGCGTCGGCGGGCAGCATCTTCTGCAGGTAGTCGCCGTCGTAGCGCTCGGCGGCGCCCGCGCTGACCACGTAGAAATGGTCCTCGCCGAGCTTGGTGATCGTGAATTCCGAGCGGATCCCGCCGCGCGGGGTCAGCGCGTGCGACAGCGCCATCCGGCCTACCTTGGTCGGCACCTTGTTCGCGACCAGGCTGTCGAGCCAGGCCTCCGCCCCGGGGCCGGATACCTCGTGCTTGGTGAACGGCGACAGGTCGATGATCCCGACCGATTCGCGCATCCGCCGCGCCTCGTTGCCGACGTGCTCGAAGTAGTTCGTCCGGCGGAAGCTCCACCGATCCTTCGGCTCGACGCCCGGCGGGGCGAACCAGTTCGGGCGTTCCCAGCCGTAGCGCTGGCCGAAGACCGCGCCCATGCGCGCGAGCTTGTCGTAGATCGGGCTCGTCTTCGCCGGCCGCGCGTCCTCGCGCTCCTCGTCCGGGAAGTGGATCGTGAAGACGTTGCGGTAGGTCTCCTCGTTCTTGGTGACGACGTAGCGCTTGCTCGTGTAGGGGCCGAAGCGGCGCGGATCCACCGCCGCCATGTCGATCCCCGGTTGGCCCTCGACGATCCATTCGGCGAGCTGCCAGCCGGAACCGCCGGCCGCGGTGATGCCGAAGCTGTGACCCTCGTTGAGCCACAGGTTGCGGGCACCCCAGGCGGGCCCGATCAACGGGCTGCCGTCCGGCGTGTAGGCGATCGGTCCGTTCACGATCTCCTTGATCCCGCACGCCGCGATCGACGGGACGCGGCGCATCGCCGCCTCGACGTGCGGCAGCATGCGCTCGAGATCGCCTTCGAACAGGCTCTTGCCGAACCAGTCGGGCACGCCGTCGGCGAAGCGGGCCGGCGCGCCGGCTTCGTAGGGCCCGAGGATCCAGCCCATGCGCTCTTCACGCAGGTAATAGGACTTGTCGGACTCGCGCAGCACCGCGAGCTCGCGGCCGCCGCGCTGCCGGTACGCCTTGAGCTCGGCGGACTCGTCGTAGACGATGTACTGATGCTCGACCGGGATCGACGGCACGTTGATCCCGAACAGCCGCCCGGTCTGCCGTGCGTAGTTGCCGGTCGCACAGACCACGTGCTCGGCGACGATCTCGCCCTTGGAGGTGGTCAAGGCCCATTCGCCGGAGGGCGTGCGGCGCACTCCGGTCACTTCGGTGTGCTCATGGATCTCGGCGCCACGGCTGCGCGCGCCCTTGCGCAGCGCCATCGTGAGGTCCGCCGGGGCGATGTGGCCGTCATCCGGGTGATACAGCGCCCCGATCACCTTCGCAGTCTCCCGGTCGTCGCCGAGGTCGATCAACGGCCACAGATCGCGGACCTCGTTCGGGCCGATCACCTGGAAGGGCACCCCGATCGTGTTCGCGGTGCCGCAGTACTTGCGATATTCGTCCATTCGGTCGCGGCAGGTCGCGAGCCGCAGGTTCCCGGTCACGTGGAAGCTCACGTCCTGACCGGTCTCGGCGGGCAGCTTCTTGTACAGGTCGACCGAATACTTGTGCAGTTGGCCCACCGTGTAGCTCATGTTGAACAGCGGCAGGAGACCGGCCGCATGCCACGTCGATCCCGCCGTCAGTTCGGAGCGCTCGAGCAGCACGACGTCCGTCCACCCCTTGCGCGCCAGGTGATACAGCGTGCTGACACCGACGACGCCGCCGCCGATCACGACGACGCGGGCATGAGTTTTCATGGATCAGGATCTCCGTCTTGGGGCTTGTGCGGCAGTGTATCGAGCGCCCACCGGAAGGCGACGCCATTTGCGACAATGGTTGTTGGAAATGCGTCAATCCGGCCCGTTGAAACGCCCTTCGGGGCCGCAAACGTGTTCGAAATACGACAGATTCCTATCTGAAAGTGACGCATCGACCTCTGCGATGGCATAATTCTAACGCTGCATCCGTGCCGAATCGACAATGCCGGAGGGTCGTTTGGAAACCGCCGCCTCGCTGCGCAAGTCCAGGTATGCGTTCCTGACCCTGAATCATTACTCCTTGATCGCAGTCGCCAATGCGCTCGAGCCGTTGCGGATGGCAAATCGGCTCGTCGGTCGCGACGTGTACGAGTGGGTGATCGTCAGTTCGGGTGGCGCCGCGGTGTCCTCGAGCAGCGGGCTGTCGCTGGCGCCGACCCTCGCGCTCGATCAACTCGGCGTCGTCGACATCCTGTTCGTCTGCGGTGGCGTGAACGTCCACGACGCCGTGAGCGCACCGCTCCTGACCCAGCTGCGGCGCCTCGCCGACCGGCGGGTCGCGCTCGGCGGGCTGTGCACCGGCGGCTATGCGCTCGCGCGCGCGGGGCTCCTCGACCACTACCGGGCGACGATCCACTGGGAGAACCTGTCGGCCTTGCGCGAGGAATTCCCGCGCGTTCGCATCAGCGATCAGCTGTTCACGATCGATCGCGACCGATTCACCTGTTCCGGAGGCACCGCGCCGCTCGACCTGATGCTCCATTTGATCCAGGCGAAGCTCGGCGCTCGGATCTCCCAGCTGGTGTCGGAGCAGTTCATCGTCGAACGGGTCCGCAAGGACACGGATCGGCAGTACGTGCCGCTGCGCGCGCAGATCGGACCGGCGAGCCGCGGCCTGATCCGCGTCGCGCAGCTGATGGAGGAGAACATCGAGAAGCCGCTGTCGCTCGACAAGATCGCGAAGGCGACCGGGATGTCGCGCCGGCAGATCGAACGGCTGTTCCGGCGCGACCTGAACTGCGTGCCGAAGCGCTACTACCTCGAGATGCGGTTGAAGCGGGCGCGGGAGTTGCTCCTGCAGACCGCGATGCCGATCATGGACATCACGGCCGCCTGCGGCTTCCAGTCGCCGCCGCATTTCTCGAAGTGCTACCGCAGCCAGTTCGGGTATCCGCCGAGCGCGGAGCGCAAGGCGCAGCGACACTCCGCGCAGGACTCCACCGCTCTGCGCGCGGGCGCCTGAGACCGCGGGTCGCGCGTGCTCATCGCGCGGGTCGCGTTCATTGGAAGACCACGGTCTTGCTGCCGTCGAGGAACACGCGGTGCTCGAGCAGGAGGCGCATCGCGGTCGACAGCGCCCGCCGCTCCGAGTCGCGGCCAACCGCCGCGAGCATCTCCGGCGTGTCGCTGTGGTCGACCCGCTCGACGATCTGCTCGATGATCGGCCCTTCGTCGAGGTCGCCGGTGAC
>JAKBCG010000291.1 GCA_021808035.1 Pseudomonadota bacterium | reverse complement strand
ACCTTCGTGTGCACCCGCAGCCGCGACGACGCGGGTCCGAACAACCTGTGGATGGCGCCCGCCGAGGCGCACCGCAAGCTCGACGACCTGTTCCGCGGCTGCATGCGCGGGCGCACGATGTACGTGGTCCCGTACTGCATGGGCCCGCTCGACTCGCCGCTCGCCCGCTGCGGCGTCGAGATCACCGACAGCCCCTACGTCGTGCTCAACATGCACCTGATGACCCGGACGGGCCGCGCGGCGCTCGAGCGCATCGGCCGCGAGAGCACGTTCGTCAAGGGCCTGCACTCGATCGGCGAGCTCGATCCGGCGCGGCGCTTCATCATGCACTTCCCCGAAGAGACGATGATCAAGAGCTTCGGCTCGGGCTACGGCGGCAACGCGCTGCTCGGCAAGAAGTGCCACGCGCTGCGGATCGCGAGCTGGCAGGCGCGCCGCGAAGGCTGGCTCGCCGAGCACATGCTGATCGCCGGGATCGAGAGTCCGGACGGCCGGACCCGCTACGTCGCCTGCGCGTTCCCGTCGGCCTGCGGCAAGACGAACCTCGCGATGCTGATCCCGCCGGCGAGCTACCCCGGCTGGAAGATCTGGACGGTCGGCGACGACATCGCCTGGCTGCATCCGGGGAGCGATGGGCGGCTCTACGCGATCAACCCCGAATCCGGCTACTTCGGCGTGGTGCCGGGCACGAACCCGAAGACCAACCGCAACGCCTACGAGACGATCCGCCGCGACACGATCTTCACGAATGTCGCGCTGACCGCGGGCGGCGAGCCGTGGTGGGAAGGGCTGCACGAGGGGCAGCCCGCGTTCGACTGGCGCGGGCGGCCGTACGACCCGGCGAACGGTCCGGCCGCGCATCCGAACTCGCGCTTCACGGTCACCGCGCGACGCAACCCGAGCTACACCCGCGCAGCCGAGGATCCGCGGGGCGTGCCGATCTCGGCGATCGTGTTCGGCGGCCGGCGCCGCACGCTCGCGCCGCTGGTCTACCAGGCGCGCAGCTGGAACCACGGCGTGCTGGTCGGTGCCTCGGTCGCCTCCGAGACCACCGCCGCCGCAACCGGCGAGGTGGGCGTCGTGCGCCGCGACCCGATGGCGATGAAGCCGTTCGCGGGCTACCACTTCGGCGACTACTGGGATCACTGGATCAAGGTCGGCGCGCGCCTCGAGCACCCCCCGCAGGTGTTCCACGTGAACTGGTTCCGCCAGGGCGCGGACGGGAAGTACCTGTGGCCGGGGTTCGGCGAGAACCTGCGGGTGCTGCGCTGGATGCTCGATCGCTGCGACGGCGGCGCGGGCGCGGTCGACACGCCGATCGGTCACCTGCCCGGGCCGACCGACCTCGACGTGCATGGACTCGACCTGCATGAATCGACGATCGAGGAGCTGCTCGCGGTCGACCGGGACGCCTGGCGCGGCGAGTTCGACGCGATCGGCGCGTACTTCGCCGAGTACGGCGAGCGGCTCCCGCAGGCGCTCGCCCGGGAGCTGCACGAGTCGATGCAACGCCTGCGCGCGCGCTGACGCGGCGCGCGGTTCACTCCTCGCAGCGGTAGCGGATCACCTGGGAGGAGTTGCTGTCGGGCGCGCGGCCGAGGCCGATCAGGCCCTCGCCGCGGATCTGCATCGAGTCACGCCGCAGGAACGACTCCTCGCCGTCGGTGCCGACGACGAAGGTGCCGTTCGTGCTCTGGTCGACCAGCAGGAATTTGTTGCGGCTGATCTCGACCCGCGCGTGGAGCCGGGAGATCAGGTTGCCCTTCACGACGAGGTCGTTGTCCTCGGCGCGACCGATGCTCACGTTCGCCCGCCCCTCGTCGACCACGACCTCCTGGCCCTGGTAGCGCAGCCGCAGCCGCTGCGGCCGCGATGCGCGTTCGCGCGCGGCGATCGCCGGCACCATGCTGGTCACGTCCTCCGGCTGCCACAGCACCTCGTAGAGCGCGACCTCGCTGCTGCGCCCCTTCAACGTCGCCACGTCGATCTGGCGCACCGCCGCGCGCCACTCCGCGGATAGCTGCTCGACGATCGTCGCGGTCGTCATGATCTGGCCGGCCTTCGCCTGGCTCGTCATCCGGTTCGCGGTGTGCACCGCCGCGCCGAAGATGTCGCGCTGCTCATGGACGACGGGGCCGTAGTTGCAGCCGATGCGGATCGCGACCGCGTGGTCGCCGACCTTGAGGCCCGGGTGGGTGGTGATCTCCCGCTGCATCTGCGCCGCGGCGTTCAAGGCGTCGTCCGCGGTCGGGAAGGTCGCCATGACCTCGTCGCCCATCGTCTTGATCACGGTGCCGTGGTGCTGCTCGGTGGCACTGCGCATCACGTCGATGCAGATCCCGACCATGTCGCGCGCGCGCAGGTCGCCGAGCTGTTCGTAGAGCTTGGTGCTGCCGACCACGTCGGCGAACAGGATCGCAACTTCGACTTCGTTTCCCATGGTCGCGTCCCGATTATACTTAATCCGTCCCTGAAAGCTGCCGAACGCCGCGCCGGGCGCCCCCGGCACCCGGTCGATCAGGCCGCGAGCCGGCCGCGAATCAGCGGCAGCGCCGCGCCGAGCGTGTCGGCATCGGCGTCGGGACGCTGCGCGAGTCCCGCGAGGAAGCGCCGCCACGCCCGCGCGCCCTCGGTACCGGTGACGAGGCCGTGCAGGTGGCGCGTGATCGAATGCAGCCGCGTCCCATCATCGAGTTCGCGCCGCGCGTACGCGATGATCGCCGCGAGGATCTGATCCGGCGCGGGCGCATGGAAGCCGGCGTCGAGGACCGCAGCCTCGATCTCGGCGAGCAGCGCCGGGCGGTGATACGCGGCCCGCCCGATCATCACCCCGTCGACGCCATGGTCGAGGTGCTCGCGCACCGCCGCGACCGAGCCGATCCCGCCGTTCAACACCACCACGAGCGACGGCCGCTCGCGCTTCAGCCGGTACGCGAAATCGTAGCGCAGCGGCGGGATCTCCCGGTTCTCCTTCGGCGAGAGTCCGCCGAGGATCGCGATGCGCGCGTGCACGATCAGCGCGGCGACCCCGGCATCGGCCTGGGCGGCGGCGAAGCTCGCGAAGAACCCGTAGTCGTCGTGCCCATCGACGCCGATCCGGCATTTGACCGTGACCGGGACGCGCACCACCGCGCGCATGCGTGCGACGCAGGCAGCGACGGTCGCGGGCTCCCGCATCAGGCAGGCGCCGAACGCGCCCTCGCGCACCCGGTCGCTCGGACAGCCGCAGTTCAGGTTGATCTCGGCGTAGCCCGCGGCCGCGCCGATCGCGGCGGCCTCGGCGAGCTCGCCCGGGTCGCTCCCGCCGAGCTGCAGCGCGACCGGGTGCTCGGCCGGGTCGTGCGCGAGCAGCCGCGCGCGATCGCCGCGCAGGATCGCCCTCGCGTTGATCATCTCGGTGTAGAGCAGCGCGTGCGGCGTGAACAGCCGGTGCACGCGCCGGCAATGCCGGTCGGTCCAGTCCATCATCGGGGCGACGCCGATTTTCCTATTTAATTCC
>JAKBCG010000290.1 GCA_021808035.1 Pseudomonadota bacterium | reverse complement strand
ATCGCGGCGGGCGCGGCGCCCGACGCTCAAGCTCCGGCTGTTCACGATCGCCAGGCGGAAGCCGCCCGGCGGCATCGCGTGCGCGCGCGGCGGGCGCGTCTCGTCGAACGGAATCTGCACGCTCGAGACCCCGGCGCGACGCCGGATCGCGGCGACCTGGTCCGGGGGCGGATGGCGATAGCGCCGCCCGTGCGGCCCGAACAGGACGACGCTGTAGCCGTCCACGCGCGGAGGCTCGGCGTACCGCCAGCGGCGTTTGGCGTACAGACCGACGACCGCGTCGACCCAGCCGGGACCATAGAGATCCGGCCATTGGTCCGCGAAGCGCAGGTGGGCCTCGATGATCCGCTCGCCGATCGTCTCCAGGTTCAGCATCCCGGTGTAACCCGCGAGGTGCGCGTGGGTCCAGGCGCGGCAATGGTCCGCGAGCGCGGGCCGGGGCGACGCCTCGATCACCCAATGATCGAAGGTTCCCTGCGGGCCCGGAATGCCCACCGCGTGCCGCAGCCATCGGACCCTGCCGTTCTGCACCGCGAGATCGGTGCTCACGTGCGCGCCGGTGAGCAGCGTCATCCACAAGTGGCCCGGCCGTTGATGGCGCCGGTAGGCGCCCGCATCGGCGAGCACGCGGCTCCCGAGGCCCATCCCACGCAGGTTCACGATCGGTTTGCTGAACACTGGGTAACGGCGCGGCTCGACGCCGTGCGGGGCGCAGTCGATGCCCTGCGACTCGGCGATCCGCAGCTTGTCGTACACCCAGCGGTGGCGCGGTTGCAGCGTCCACGCGTCAGCGTCGTCGGTCGGTATCGACACGTCGGCGGGGCAGGCGACGCCGTCGAAGTACTGCCGCCGCCACGGGTCGCGTTCGATGATCGGCATGGCGCGCGGGCCGGAATCCCCTCGAGGCGGCGTGCCCCGCTCAGCCGCCGCGGCGGGCGCGCTGATCGACGATGCGGCGTGCCTTGCCGCCGGAGCGCTCGATGCCGTTGGGGCCGACCGGCGTGACCTTCGCGCTCACGCCGACGTAGGCCTTGATGTGATGCCGCAGCTCCGCGGCGACCGTCTCGATCCCGCCGGCCGCGAGATCTTCCCAGACCTCGGCGCGCAACTCGACCTTCACCTCGAGCTCATCGAGATGTCCCTCGCGGGTCACGATCAACTGGTAGTGCGGCATCAGCTGCGGCATGCGCAGGATCAGCTCCTCGACCTGGGTCGGGAACAGGTTCACGCCGCGGATGATCAACATGTCGTCGCTGCGCCCGCTGATCCGGTCCATCCGGCGCATCGAACGGGCGGTCGGCGGCAGCAGCCGCGTGAGGTCGCGGGTGCGGTAGCGGATCACCGGCAGCCCTTCCTTCGTCAGGGACGTGAACACGAGCTCGCCGAGCTCACCGTCGGGAAGCGCCCGGCCGGTCTGCGGGTCGACGATCTCGGGGTAGAAATGGTCCTCCCAGATCACCGCGCCGTCCTTGGTCTCGACGCACTCGCTCGCAACCCCGGGTCCCATCACCTCCGACAGGCCGTAGATGTCGACCGCATCGATGTCCGCGGTGGTCTCGATCTCCTCGCGCATCGCGTTCGTCCAGGGCTCGGCGCCGAACAGGCCGACCTCGAGGGAACAGCGCCGCGGGTCCTGGCCCTGGCGGATCATCTCCTCCAGCAGCACCAGCATGTAGGACGGCGTGACCATGATGATCCGCGGCCGGAAGTCGGCGATCAGCTGCACCTGCCGCTCGGTCTGACCGCCCGACACCGGCACGACCGTGCAGCCGAGCCGTTCGGCGCCGTAGTGCGCGCCGAGGCCGCCGGTGAACAGCCCGTAGCCGTAGGCGACGTGCACGATGTCGCCCGGCCGCCCGCCCGCCGCGCGGATCGAGCGCGCGACCAGCGTCGCCCAGGTGTCGATGTCGCGGGCGGTGTAGCCGACCACGGTCGGCTTCCCGGTCGTGCCGCTGGAGGCGTGCACCCGCACGATGCGCTCGCGCGGCACCGCGAACAGGCCGAACGGGTAGTGCTCGCGCAGATCGGCCTTCGACATCATCGGGAACTTTGCGAGGTCCCCGAGCTCGCGAAGGTCCGCGGGGTGCACGCCGGCGTCGTCGAACCGGCGCCGGTAATACTCGACGTTCTCATAGGCGTGCCGCAGCGACCCGCGCAGCCGCTCGAGCTGCAAAGCGCGAAGCTCATCGAAACTCGCGGTCTCGATCGGCTCGAGATCCGCGGCGTGATGCGAACGCGACATCGGTGCTGCCTCCCCCGCCGGCGCGACGTGCTCGATCATAGTGTAACGGATTTGGACGTGATGCTGGCCAACGCAGCGCCGCGATTGTAGACTCGGAACCTCGCTGCTGACCTGACGGGCACCTGCCATGCGCGCACCGATGATTGCGATCCCCCGATGCGACATCCGCGGCGAGCGCCGCGCCCGCGGCTTCCGAGCAGTCGCTGCGCTCGTCGGACTGATCAGTGCCACGGCACTCGCGCACGCGGCACCGACGAGGTCCGCGCCCGCGGCACTGCCACCGGATCCCGGCCGTCATCCGACGGTCGCGGTACTGCCGACGCCCGCGTCGAAACACTGGGTCTGGGTCAACGATTTCGTGTTCCCGCACATGGCGGACGGGACCGCGCACCTCGTCGACGGCGATACCGGCCGCTACCTCGGGACCTTGAGCACCGGCTACAGCTATTCGCACCTCGTGCTGTCCGCCGACGGCCGGTGGATCTACTCGCCGGAGACGTATTTCTCGCGCGGCACGCGCGGCAAACGCACCGACGTCGTGACGATCTACGACGCCCGCACCCTCGATCCCGTGGGCGAGATCCGCATCCCGCCGAAGCGGGCGTCGAACATGCCGGTGATGGGCGACGTCGCGCTGACCGACGACGGCCGCTACCTGCTGATCTACAATTTCAATCCCGCGCAAAGCATTTCCGTCGTCGACATGAAGACGCGCCGCTTCCTGCGTGAGATTCCCATTCCTGGCTGCGCATTCGCCTATCCGTCGGGACCCCGTTCGTTCTTCTCGGTCTGCGGCGACGGCTCGGCGGTGCTGATCGATCTGGCGCGCAACGGCCAGGTCGTGCGCCACCACACCGGTCGCCTGCTGCCGATGGGTGCGGACCCGGTCACCGAGAAACCGGTGCGGGTCGGCGACGTGTGGTATTTCGTGACCTTCGATGGCCGGATCGTGCCGCTCGAGGTCAAGGGCGGACACGCCGTCGTCGAGCCGTCCTGGTCGCTCACGAGCGCGGCGGAGCGCGCACGAGGGTGGCGACCCGGCGGATTGCAGCAACTCGCGGTCAGCGTGCGACTGCATCGGCTGTACGCGATCATGCACCAGGGCGGTCTCGCGACTCACAAGGATCCGGGCAAGACCGTCTGGGTCTACGACCTCGCGACCCACCGCAAGATCCAGGAGATCCCGCTGAAGCGGCTCGCGAGCTCGATCCAGGTGACCACCGACGCCGCGCCGCTGCTGTTCACGGTGTTCATCGACGG
>JAKBCG010000289.1 GCA_021808035.1 Pseudomonadota bacterium | reverse complement strand
CGTTTCGGCGTCGTGATCAGCGCGTCGCACAATCCGTATCACGACAACGGCATCAAGTTCTTCGATGCGGCGGGCATGAAGTTGTCCGACGAGGTCGAGCGGCGCATCGAAGCGCTGCTCGATGAACCCGTGGTCACCCGTCCGTCCCAGCACCTCGGCCGCGCGACACGGATCGACGACCGCCGCCAGCAATATCAGGACTTCTGCGCGTCGACGATCCCCGCGGGCATGGATCTCGGCGGATTCAAGATCGTGATCGACTGCGCGAACGGCGCGGCGTACAAGGTCGCGCCGCGGGTGCTCGCGGACCTCGGCGCGGAGATCGTCCCGATCGGCTGCTCGCCGAACGGCCGGAACATCAACGACGCCTGCGGCTCGACCTCGCCGGAGCTGCTGCAGCTCACCGTCCCCGGGGTGCGGGCGGACGTCGGGATCGCACTCGACGGCGATGGGGATCGGGTGGTGATGATCGATGCGCTCGGCCGTGTGGTCGACGGGGACCAACTGCTGTTCATACTCGCGACGGCCCGGCAGTTCGCGGGCGAGCTGCGGGGACCCGTCGTCGGGACGGTGATGAGCAACCTGGGACTCGAACAGGCGCTCGGGGAGCGCGGCATCGGGTTCCGACGGACCTCGGTCGGCGACCGATACGTGCTCGCGGCGTTGCAGGAGACCGGCGGCACGCTCGGGGGCGAGACCTCGGGACACATCCTGTGCCTGGACAAGACCACCACCGGTGACGGGCTGATCAGCGCGCTGCAGGTGCTCGCGGCGATGAAGCGCGCCGGCGCGGGGCTCGCCGAGCTCGCCGCGCCGATGCCGAGATACCCGCAGGTGATGCTGAACGTCAAGGTGGAGCGCCGCTTCGACCCGGCTGCGGACGATGGGGTGCGCGAGGTCACGGAGCGTGCGCAGCGTGGATTCGACGGACGCGGTCGCGTGGTGCTGCGGGCGTCGGGGACCGAGCCCGTGATCCGGGTGATGGTCGAGGGTCACGACGCGGCGATGGTGAAGCGGGCGGCGCAGGAGATCGCGACCGCGGTCGAACGGGCGGCGCGGGAGCGGTGATGCGCACGGGGTCGGTTCCTCCCAGGATCCCCGTGCGGCTTGCAGTTCGCGGTCCGCGAAGCTAATCTTCGCCGCCTTTCCCGCCGGCAACAACGCCGAGGTGAGTGCGTATGCGTCGTCCAATGGTCGCGGGCAACTGGAAAATGCACGGCAGCGAAGCGGCGAACGCATCCCTGCTCGCCGAGCTCGAGTTGCGCCTGCAGCCCGAATGGCCGATCGACGTCGCGGTGTTCCCGCCGTTCGTATACGTCGCCGGGGTCGCGAGCCGCCTGCGCGGGACTTCGATCGCGGTCGGCGCGCAGGACGTGTGCGCGGAGCCGGGCGGGGCGTTCACCGGCGAGGTCGCCGCGGCGATGCTGAAGGACGTGGGCTGCGCGCTGGTGATCGTCGGACATTCGGAACGGCGGCGTTGGTACCACGAGGACGACGCACTCGTCGCGCGCAAGTTCGGCGCGGCGCTCGCGGGCGGCCTGACGCCGGTGCTGTGCGTCGGTGAGACGCTCGAGGAGCGCGAGTCGAACCGGACCGAGGAGGTGGTGGGTCGGCAGGTCGATGCGGTGCTCGCGATGCACGGCGCCGGCTCGTTCGAGCGCGCGATCGTCGCGTACGAGCCGGTATGGGCGATCGGCACCGGCCGCAACGCGTCGCCCGAACAGGCGCAGGCGGTCCACGATTTCGTCCGGCGCCGCCTCGCGAAGCAAGATGCTAGAATCGCCGCCGCGACCCGCATCCTGTACGGCGGCAGCGTCAAGGCTGCGAATGCGGCCGAACTCTTCTCGATGCCCGACGTCGACGGCGGACTGGTCGGCGGCGCGTCGTTGGTGGCGGACGAGTTCTACGAAATTTGCGCGGCGGCAGCCGCTCGTCATTGAGAAGTTTGCCTATGTTGCGTGGTTTCCTGCTTGCTCTACACGTGTTGCTCGCGGCGCTGATCGTGACCCTCGTGCTGTTGCAGCGAGGCAAGGGCGCGGAGGCGGGCGCGGGGTTCGGCGCGGGTGCCTCGGGCACGGTGTTCGGCGCGCGCGGCACGTCGACGCTGTTCTCCAAGTTGACCGCGGTGTTCGCCGCGTTGTTCTTCGCGACCAGCCTCACGCTCGCGTACTTCGGCGCGAAGGCCCCGAGTGCGCCGACGAGCGTGCTCGAACGCGCGGCGCGGACCGACGTCACGACGACGACCTCCGGCGCACCGCCGGCGATGGTGCCGTCGCCCGCGGTGCCGTCCCTGCCGACCTCGTCGGCCGCGCCGGGCGCGGCGGCGTCGATGCCCGCTTCGCCGGCTGCGGCGACGACCAGGCCGAAGAAACCCTGACCGTAATGTGAGATGATATGAAGTCCGCGCCGACGTGGCGGAATTGGTAGACGCGCTAGTTTGAGGGGCTAGTGGGGCAACCTGTGCCGGTTCGAGTCCGGCCGTCGGCACCATCGTCGAATCACCGATCCCGCGGATCCATTGCGGCATCGAGATGACAGTGATTCGTATCGACGGGTTTGAGTGCGCTTTCGTTGCGATCTTTTCTTCACCGGCCTATTAATTACCTGCGCATCTCCTGCTAGAATTTCGGATTGAGTTTTACCGACGCCGGATAGTTGCACGTCACGCAAAGATGCTCGACCAGTATCTGCCCATTCTGATCTTCATGGGACTGGCCGCGGTGCTCGGTCTCGCGTTGTTCACGATCGGATGGTTCGCGGGTCCCCGCCGGCCGGACGCGCAGAAGCTGTCGCCGTACGAGTGCGGCTTCGAGGCGTTCGAGGATGCGCGCATGCGCTTCGACGTCCGCTACTACCTCGTTGCGATCATCTTCGTCGTGTTCGACCTCGAGATCGCGTTCTTCTTCCCCTGGGCGGTTTCCCTGCGTGAGACCGGCACCTTCGGGTTGCTCGCGATGCTGGTTTTCGCGCTGCTGCTGGTCGTCGCGCTGGTCTACGACTATCGCAAAGGGGCCCTCGAATGGGATTGACCGCCGTCGACTCCGCGGATGCCGCCCCCGGCTACCAGGTCACGACCGTCGACAAGCTCATCAACTGGGCGCGGACCGGATCGTTGTGGCCGATGACCTTCGGTCTCGCGTGCTGCGCGGTCGAGATGATGCAGGCCGGCGCGGCCCGTTACGACCTCGACCGCTTCGGTATCGTGTTCCGTCCGTCGCCGCGCCAGTCCGACGTGATGATCGTCGCCGGAACGCTGGTCAACAAGATGGCGCCGGCGCTGCGCAAGGTCTACGACCAGATGACCGAGCCGCGCTGGGTGGTGTCGATGGGCTCCTGCGCGAACGGCGGCGGTTACTACCATTATTCCTACTCGGTCGTGCGCGGCTGCGATCGGGTCGTGCCGGTCGACGTCTACGTCCCGGGCTGTCCGCCGACGGCGGAGGCCTTGATCTACGGGCTCCTCCAGCTCCAGAACAAGATCAGACGCAACAAGGCGATCATAG
>JAKBCG010000288.1 GCA_021808035.1 Pseudomonadota bacterium | reverse complement strand
AACTTCCTGGAGATGGTCGCGATCGCGCTGATCCCGGCCGCGCTCACGAGCACGTTCGGCCGGCTCGTCGGCGACACCCGCCAGGGTTGGGCCGTGCTCGCGACGATGCTGATCCTGTTCGTCGCTCTCGCGACGCTCGCGATGTCGAGTGAACAACACGGCAATCCGCGCCTCACCGCGCTCGGCGTCGACGCGGCGCCGAGCGCGCTGCAGCCGGGTGGCAACATGGAGGGCAAGGAAGCGCGTTTCGGGATCGCGGCGTCGGCGTTGTTCGCAACCGTGACGACCGGGACCTCGTGTGGGGCGGTCGACTCGATGCACGATTCCTTCATGCCGCTAGGCGGTCTCGTGCCGCTGTTCAACATGTTGCTCGGGGAGGTCGTGTTCGGCGGCGTCGGCACCGGTCTTTACTCGATCCTGTTGTTCGCGATCGTCGGCGTGTTCATCGCGGGCCTGATGATCGGCCGCACGCCGGAGTATCTCGGCAAGAAGATCGAGTCGTTCGAAGTGAAGATGTGCTCGATCGCGATCCTGGTGATGCCGATCGTCGTGCTGATCGGGACCGCGGTCGCGGTCAGCGTGACGGCGGGGCGCGCGGGCGTCGCGAATTCAGGCGCGCACGGGTTTTCGGAGATCCTGTATGCGTTCACGTCCGCGGGCAACAACAACGGCAGCGCGTTTGCGGGCCTCGCCGCGGATACCCGGTTCTACGACGTCGCACTCGGGATCGTGATGTGGCTCGGTCGCTACTGGCCGATCGTCGCGGTGCTGGCGATCTCGGGGTCGCTCGCGGCAAAGAAGCGCGTGCCGGTCACCCACGGGACGATGCCGACGCATGGACCGACGTTCGTGATCCTGCTGCTCGGCACCATCGTGCTCGTCGGCGCGCTCACCTTCGTGCCGGCGCTCGCGCTCGGACCGATCGTGGAGCATCTGACGCTCTGGGGAAGCGGGCGATGAACGCCTCGCCCGCGCGTGCCGCCGGCGGGAGGCATCGGATGTCGATGTTCGACCGCGCGTTGCTGGGGCCGGCGATTGCCGACGCGCTCCGCAAGCTCGATCCGCGGGTGCAATGGCGCAACCCCGTGATGTTCGTCGTGTACGTCGGCGCGATCCTGACCACGGCGCTGTGGGCCCAGTCGCTGTTCGGGCGTGGCGAGGCGCCGGCGTGGTTCATCCTGAACGTCACGGTGTGGCTCTGGTTCACGGTGCTGTTCGCGAACTTCGCGGAGGCGCTCGCCGAGGGTCGGGGCAAGGCGCAGGCGGCGGCGCTGCGCGGGCTCAAGCAGACGGTGCTCGCGAAAAAGCTCGGCGATCCGCGCGACCGGTCTCGCCACGACCGCGTGCGTGCCGAGGAGCTGCGGCGCGGCGACGTCGTCCTCATCGAGGCAGGCGACTTCGTCCCGGGCGACGGCGAGGTGATCGAGGGCGCCGCGTCGGTCGACGAGAGTGCGATCACCGGCGAATCCGCGCCGGTGATCCGCGAGTCGGGCGGGGATTTCTCGTCGGTGACCGGCGGTACGCGCGTGCTGTCCGACTGGATCGTGGTCCGCGTGACCGTGAACCCCGGGGAGACGTTCATCGATCGGATGATCGCGATGGTCGAGAGCGCGAAGCGGCAGAAGACGCCGAACGAGATCGCGTTGACGATCCTGCTGGTCGCGCTGACCCTCGTTTTCCTGCTTGCGACCGCGACTTTGCTGCCCTTCTCCGAATACGGTGTCGCGCAAGCCCACGCCGGCGCCCCGATCACGATCACCGCGCTGGTGGCACTGCTCGTGTGCCTGATCCCGACGACGATCGGCGGCCTGCTGTCTGCGATCGGCGTCGCCGGCATGAGCCGGATGATGCAGGCGAACGTGATCGCGATGTCCGGGCGGGCCGTGGAGGCGGCGGGCGACGTCGACGTGCTGCTGCTCGACAAGACCGGGACGATCACGCTCGGGAACCGGCAGGCGGCCGCGTTCATTCCCGCGAACGGGGTTGCGGCGGAAGACCTCGCCGATGCGGCGCAGCTCGCCTCGCTCGCCGACGAGACGCCCGAGGGCCGCAGCGTCGTCGTCCTCGCGAAATTGCAGTATCGGCTCCGCGAGCGGGATCTCGGCGCGTTGGGTCCGACCTTCATCGCGTTCTCGGCGCACACGCGGATGAGCGGCGTCGACCTCGGCGACCGGCGGATCCGCAAGGGCGCGCCCGCGGCGATCCGCGCGCACGTCGAGAGCCTCGGTCATCCGTTCCCGAAGGCGATCCTCGCGACGGTCGACGAGGTGGCGCGCCGCGGCAGCACGCCGCTCCTGGTCAGCGATGATGCGCGGGTGCTCGGGATCGTCGAGCTCAAGGACATCGTCAAGGGCGGGATCAAGGAGCGGTTCGGTGAGCTGCGCAGGATGGGGATCAAGACCGTGATGATCACCGGTGACAATCCATTGACCGCGGCGGCGATCGCGGCGGAAGCGGGGGTCGACGATTTTCTCGCCGAGGCGACGCCGGAAGCGAAGCTGCGCCTGATCCGGGAGCACCAGGCGCAAGGCCGGCTGGTCGCGATGACCGGCGACGGCACGAACGACGCGCCGGCGCTCGCGCAGGCGGACGTCGCGGTCGCGATGAACACCGGCACCCAGGCGGCGAAGGAAGCCGGCAACATGGTGGACCTCGACTCGAATCCGACGAAGCTGATCGAGGTCGTCGAGACCGGCAAGCAGATGCTGATGACGCGTGGATCGCTCACCACGTTCAGCATCGCGAACGACCTCGCGAAGTATTTCGCGATCATCCCCGCGGCGTTCGCGTCGACCTACCCGTCGCTCGATGCGCTGAACCTGATGCGCCTCGCGACGCCGTTCTCGGCGATCCTCTCGGCGGTGATCTTCAACGCGTTGATCATCATCGCTTTGATTCCGCTCGCGCTCAAAGGCGTGAAGTACCGGGCGCTCGGCGCGGCGACGCTGCTGCGGCGGAACCTGTTAATATACGGGCTCGGCGGGATCGTGATTCCATTCGCTGGAATCAAGCTGATCGATTTGTGTCTCGTGGCGGTGCACCTCACGTGAATCCAGGGACTACCGCGGTGAAGACGATGATCCGGCCGGCACTCGCATTGCTTCTCGCGATGACGGTGATCGCCGGATTCGCCTATCCGCTGATCGTGACCGGGATCGCGCAGGTGCTGTTTCCGCGGCGGGCGAACGGCAGCCTGATCGTCGAGCACGGCCGACCGATCGGCTCGCGGCTGATCGGCCAGGCGTTCTCCGCGCCGCGCGACTTCTGGGGGCGACCGTCCGCGACCCTGCCACGCCCATACGATGCGCTCGACTCGGGTGGATCGAACCTCGGTCCCTTGAATCCGGCGCTCGTCGCGGTGGTGCAGGCGCGGATTGCCGCGTTGCACGCCGCGGATCCGGGGAATCGCGCGCGGGTGCCGGTGGATCTCGTGACCGCGTCGGCGAGCGGACTCGACCCGGACATCAGTCTCGCGGCCGCCGAATACCAGGCGGGACGCGGCGCGCG
>JAKBCG010000287.1 GCA_021808035.1 Pseudomonadota bacterium | reverse complement strand
TCGTGACCAGGGCCTTCGAGCTGCCGGCTTCGTAGCGCAACGGGTAGCCGCGCAGGCCGCTGTCGCCGCCGATCGTGAGCTGGGACTGCGGGTCGAGCGCATCGGTGGCGGTACCGGACAACCCGGCGTACAGCACCCACTCCGGCAGCCAGCGCCAGTAATAGCGCGCGGCCGCATCCGCGATCAAGTTCCGCGCCCGCCCGTGCTCGACCCGGGACTGGAAGTCCGCGGACGCGAACAGCTGCTGGCGGGGATCGAGCTGAAAACCCTTGCGCATGTTCCCGGAGACGACGATGGCGCTGCGGTTCGCGCCGAAGGCCCTCGCCGAGTAGCCGACCGTGACGCCGGCCTGCAGGCCGAAGAACAGATCCTCGGTGCGTCCGATCTGGTTCAGGTCGCCGGTCTTGCGGTAGTCGTCCTGGATCAGCTCGAACCCGACGAACGGATACGCGAGCGTCTGCGAGGCCGGCAGCACCCGCGCGGGCAGCGAAGTCGTCGGATCGACGAGGAAATCGTTGCGATCGTACTGCGCGCCGGCGAGCCAGCGGCGCGTCCATCCGCGCACCAGCCCGGCCGACACGCCGCCGCTCAGCGCATAGGAGACCTCCGAATCCGCGAACTGGTCGCCGATGTTGCCGTACGCATAGCGCGACACCGCTCGCTGGTACCGCTGCGCGCTGGCCGAGACGCTCCAGCGCGTCTCGAGCGAATAGAACGGATGCGCGACGTCGAGCGCGCGCCGCCGCCCGTCGCTCGAATCGGCGTAGGCGAGCGCGTCGGTCCAGCGCGATCCGAACACGTTCGGATCCGACCATTCGAGCGTATTGCTGCTGCGATCGACGTCGTGACCGTGCTGGAAGTCCAGCGACTTGCCGCGGCCCAGGAAATTCGAGTCCGAGAGCTCGAAGCTCGAGTTGTTCGTCCCGCCGGTGCGGCTGTAATTGACGCCGGGACTCAAGGTCCACACGTCCCGGGTGATCACCGCGACCTCGACCTTGTCATGCGAGTAGCGCACCGGCACGACGTGCGCGTCATAGATGAACGGCAGGGCCCGAAGATTGCGCTCGGTCTCGGCCAGCAGGCGCGGTCGGTACTTCTGGCCGGTCGCGAACAGCAGCTGCGCGCGGATCGTCGAGTGGCGCGTGCGGATGTGCAGACGGTTCGCGAGACGAAACAGCAGCACGTCGTCGCGAGGATCCGATAGATCGAAGATGTTGCGCGTGACGATGTCGATCTTGCCGATCACCGCGCCGCTCGCGACGAGCCGCGCGTCGCTCGGCATGCCGGCGGGCCGGGGCTCCTCGATCCGGGTCCGCTGTCGATCGGTGAATTTCGCGGCGAAGGCGCCATTCGCGGCGACCGCGAGCAGCGCACACGCGCCCAACACCCGCAGACCCGCGATCAGATTCACGAGCCGCGCGCCCTGGCCGGCGACGCCCGCTACAACGCGGCGTCGTCCGATTCGCCGGTGCGGATGCGAACGACCCGCAGCAACTCGGTCACGAAGATCTTGCCGTCCCCGACCTTGCCGGTCTTCGCCGAGGCGGCGATCGCCTCCATGACCTGATCCACGATCTCGTTCTGGACCGCGACCTCGATCCGGGTCTTCGGGACGAAATCGACGACGTATTCGGCGCCGCGATACAACTCCGTGTGACCCCGCTGGCGGCCGAAGCCCTTCACCTCGGTCACGGTCATGCCAGAGACCCCGATTTCCGACAGCGCGGCGCGAACGTCGTCGAGCTTGAACGGCTTGATGATGGCGGTGATCAGTTTCATCCCATTCTCCGAGGAGTATTCTTGGTCCAACTCAGAATATCATTAAGCGGCGATGCCGCCGATGGCCGCCGCACCGGCCCGGCGGCGCCCCGTGATGGTGCACGAGCCCGCGCGACCTCGGCCGCCCGGCGGCAATGGAGTTTTCGGATGAACACGACTTTCCTGATCGTCGGCGGCGGTCAAGCCGGCGCCCAAGCGATCGACACGCTGAGGCGCGAGGGTTTCGACGGCCGGTTGATCCTCGTCGGCGAAGAGCGCGAGCTGCCGTATCAGCGGCCGCCGCTGTCGAAGAAGTTCCTGCACGGAGAACTTGCGGCGGACCGCCTGCCATTCAAGCATCGGGCGTTCTACGACGAGCACGGGGTCGAGTTGCGGCTCGGTTCGAGAGCGATTCGCCTCGACCGGACGGCGCGCGCGGTCGACCTCGGTGACGGTGCGCGACTCACCTATGATCGTGCCTTGCTGTGCCTCGGCGCCCGCGCGCGACCGCTGAAGTGCGCTGGCGCGGATCTTCCGGGGATCCATTATTTGCGGACGATCGACGACGCGAACGCGCTGCGCGCGGAGCTGCGCGCCGGCGCGCACGCCGTGATCGTCGGCGGCGGATACATCGGGCTCGAGGCGGCCGCGGCCTGCCGCCATTTCGGGCTCGAGGCGACGGTGCTCGAAATGGCCGACCGGGTGATGGCCCGCGTGGTCTCGCCGGCGGTCTCCGCGTTCTTCGCCGAGGCGCACCGGGCGCGAGGCGTGCGCATCCTGTGCAACACCCGGGTCGAATCGATCGAGGGCCGGGACCGCGTCGCGGCGGTCGTCTGCGGCGACGGCACGCGGCTCGCGGCGGATCTCGTGATCGTCGGGGTCGGGGCGCTGCCGGTCACGGACCTCGCGGCGGACGCCGGCCTCGCGGTCGACGACGGCATCGTCGTCGACGAGTACTGCCGTACCGCGGATCCGTCGATCTTCGCGGCGGGCGACTGCGTGAACCATCCCTCGCCGCATTACGGTCGCCGCGTCCGCCTCGAAAGCGTCGACAACGCGTTCGAGCAGGGCAAGACCGCGGCCCTGAACATGCTCGGGCGCGACGTGGTCCACGATCGGATCCCCTGGTTCTGGTCGGACCAGTACGAGCACAAATTGCTGATCGTCGGCCTGCAGGCCGACGGCGACGAACGCGTGACACGCGGCGATCCGCGCCGCGGCGGCTTCAGCACGCTGTACCTGCGGAACGGCGAGCTCACCGCGGTCGAAGCCGTCGACGACACCAAGGACTACATGGCGGCGCGCAAGCTGATCGCCGCGCGCACCCGGCTCGATCCCGCGAAGGCGGCCGACAAGAGCCGCGACCTGCGGGAGGCGGCGATCTAGCGGCCCGGCGCACTCACTCGCAGATCGCGATCAGGTCCTTCGTATCGACCGACTGCCCGGGACGGACGAGCACCTCCTTCACGGTCGCGTCGCGCTCGGCGCGCACCGACGTCTCCATTTTCATCGCCTCGAGCGTGACGATCACGTCGCCGCGGCGGACTCGCTGTCCGGCGTGCACCGTCACCGTCGCGACGGTGCCCGGCATCGGCGCCCCCACATGGGTCGGATCGTCGGCATCGGCCTTGCGCGTCGGCGGTCGCGACGCGACCTGGCTGCGATCCGCGATGCGGATCGGCCGCGGCTGGCCGTTCAACTCGAAGAATACGGTTCGGGTGCCGTCCTCGTGCGGATCGCTGGTCGTCACGTAGC